>JBLNFG010000263.1:0-16113 GCA_050263495.1 Myxococcales bacterium
CACCGCGCCCCCCGCCGACGACTCCACCACCGCCACCGCCGCCGCCGCGCCCGCCACCGCCGCCGCCACCACCGTAGCCGCCACCGCCGCCGCCGCCGAATCCACCGCGACCGCCGCCGCCGCCGCCACCGCCGCCGAATCCACCACGGCTGCCGCCGCCGCCGCCGCCACCGGAGCGCGGACGACGCTCTTCAGCCTCGTTCACGCGCAGTGGGCGTCCGTCGAGGACGTAGCCGTTCATCTGCGAGATTGCTTGTTGCGCCAACTCGTCGGTGCCCATCACGACGAAGCCGAATCCGCGGGAGCGCCCTGTCTCGCGATCGCTCACGACCGTGGCTTCGGTTACTTCACCAATGCTGGCAAATGCATCGCGGAGTACATGTTCGGTGGTCGAAAACGTCAGATTGCCAACATAGAGCCGATTGCCCATTTTTTCTCTCTTTCTCAAAACACCTGGCCTGTGCCAGAGCGCCTTCTACAGGTTCATCGCTCGTGCGGCGCCACCAGCGACGGGAATTGCAACAGTTGCATTTCCAAACTTGACGCCTACGGAAAACGAACCCCTCATCCTTGCGAGATACGAGAGAAACGAGCACCTACGACGTACTTGCGAAAACACGGTAGCACTTGCCCTCGAGGTGGCAATATCGGCCGTAGCGCCTATTTTCAGGTTGGGGGCGAACCGCTGTAATTGCCGCACAAGATCGCGATCTGACCGCTGGGGCAAAGCTCTCTGAGCGGCGTCTTGAACCAGCGGTTGAGGGCAACCTCCAGCCGCGGGCCCCCAAATTCTGGCAAAACTCACGAACGAGGGCGGGCTGGCAGTTTCATTAAAGCCAAAACCTTTGCTCTGAGGCGGATCGCGAGGGCTCATGGCTCGGCCGCTCGAATCCGCTGCCCGTTCCTGCAGATTTTGGTTTGTTCGTCGCGGCCACGGCCCTCGATGCACGGATGCCTCCGAACTAGGAAGAGACTTCCTGCGATCATGCCGGCTCGTACGGTTCTTCGGGCTCGAAGGGGACATCGGGTTCAATCGGTTCGTTGGGTTCCCAAGGCTGGTTGGGCTCATACGGGCCGTCTGGTGCGTCAGGCTCATAGGGTCTGTCCGGACCATCCGGATCGTAAGGCTGAGTGGGTTCGTCGGGCTCGTAGGGCTCGCTTGGCACTACCGGCTGCTCAGGGCCGCTCGGCTCCGTGGGCACTTCGGGCATCACGGATGCGCCAGGCGCGGTAAATCCCCTGCTTTGCATCGCGATGTGTTGCATGCAGGGAGGGTGGGCTGCTCGGCGAGCGATCGTCAAGCAAGACGTCCGTCACACCCGAAGTTACGAGGGGTTGAGAGCACGGGAGACCCCGCGCGCCGCGCGTCACTGCGCCTCGACCAAAGATCGCCGCTCTGGAGGTGCGGGGCAACGCCAAGCGTGGAATTGCTAGAGTTCGCCTTCGTACAGGCGGTAACGCTTGTAGATCTTGCCACCCATGAACTTGATCGCGACGTTGACCGCCGTGTTGTCTTCGAGCGTCCAGGAGAGTTCGCCCCAGTCGACACCAATCCGCTGCCCCGCTTGGTCCATTTTTGCGTACATGTAGGTGCTGAGTGCGGCGTAGCGCTTCTGATTGCGGAACTTCTTACGAATCCCAAGCAGGATCAAGCGAGCCGTCTTGGGCCTTTGCACCTTGAGTCGATAGAGCAGCTTCGGAGCATTGAAGGGCAACAACTTACCCCCAAAGTCGCGGATCGCTTCATTCAGATTCGGTAGTGCAACGGCAATTGCAGCGGGTTCATCGTTGATCGTGACGATGAGCGAGAGCCGCGGATCGATGATCAGTTTGAGATCGCGAGCCTGCTTTTTGAGCTCGGCCTCCGTGAATGGAACCACGCCCCAGTTGTCGCTCCAACCGTCATTGAAGACGTCGATCAACGTCCGTAAGTCGGTGTCGAGGTTCTTCATGCTCGCGTTGCGCGCTTTGACTTCGGGCATCGCATCGATCTCGTCGTGGGCGCGGCGCGCGCGCTCGGGGATCTTTCCGACGATGTAACGCCACGCGTACAAGTCCTTGAGTTTCTTGAGCCCGGATTGCTCCAAGAGCCCGCCTTGATACGGGAGGTGGTGGGGCATCATGAGCATCGGCGGTGTATCGAAGCCCTCCACCAAGCAGCCAGCTTCGTCATTCAGGCTCAACGACAGCGGTCCCCGGATACGACGCATTCCTCGTTCACGCAGCCATTGAGAGGCCGCGTTGACCAGCGCAGAGGCAACCTCGGGATCCTCAATGGTGTCGAAGAAGCCGAAGGAGCCCACGTCATCGCAGTACTTGGCGAGATGTTCGCGATCGATCTGGGCCGTGCAGCGCCCGACGCAGAAACCGTTGCGATGTGCGGTCAGGATCACTCCTTCTGCGTGCTGCCAGAACGGGTTCTTGTGGCTCAGGCGTTCCTTGAGCTCCATATCCAACGGTCGAACGAAGTTCGGATCCGCTCGGTAGATGTAATCCACCACGTTGAGAAAGTCGCGTACGTTTCCGCCCAGGGGAGTGCGTCTAATCTCGATCGGCATGAGCAACCTCGAATCACAATCTGGCGCTTGTCTTACCACCTTTTCGTTCGCTCGAATGGGACATCTTGCGTGCGCAGACCGCGCTCAAAGCCGAATTCGCTCCGCGACTTGCTCGTAGCGCAATTCGATCGAAACCATGGGTGCTTTGGACCAGCCGCACCGTGGCGAGTCGCGCTACAAGTCTCGTCACAAGTCTCGTCTCTTTGTGCATGCCCCCAACCCCCAATTCGCTTCGCGAATTGCTAGTGCCCTCATCTCAACAGATTCGGGCTGCGGGAGATCCGGGCTGCGGGAGATTCGGGCCGCTTTAGATGACGCCGTACTTCTTTCCCACCTTGTAGAAGGCTTCCAGTCCCCGATCCAGGTGACCCCGGTCGTGCGTCGCCATATAGCTAGTCCGCAACATAGCGCTCTTCGGTGGAACACCGGGCGAGATGAATGGATTGGTGTAGACCGCGTGCTCTTCGAGCAGGTCTCGCCACATCATCAGCGTTCGAAGATCTTGGCGGATGAAGATCGGGATGACAGCCGTCTGAGTGTGCCCCAGTTCGAATCCCATCTTGCGTAGCTCTTCCCGCATGTACGTGAAGTTCTCGCGAAGCTTGTCGATGCGCCATGTCTCCTCGCGCATCACATCGAACGCGGCCATAGCTGCAGCCACGCTAGGTGGGGCTGCACTCGCCGCAAACATGAAGCTCGGAGCAAAGTGTCGCACGTAGTCCAAGACCTTGCGTTCGCCAACGAGCCAGCCTCCAATGCTGGCGAGCGACTTGGAAAAAGTTCCGCCAATTAGGTCGACCTGATCCGCTAACCCGAAGTGATACGGCGTACCGCGCCCTTCAGGACCGACTACGCCCAGGCCATGCGCTTCATCCACCAGCAACCGCGCGCCATGCCTCTTGCAGACGGGAACAATCTGATCCAGCTGCGCAATCTCGCCTTCGGCACTGAAGACGCCATCGGTTAGTACGAAGGCTCCTTCGTCGGGTTCCAGCTTTTCGAGTGCACGCTCGAGTGATTGGGGGTCGTTGTGCTTGTACCGTACCAAACGTGCGCCAGCAGCCTGACCCACACGCACACCGTCGTAGAGCGACGCGTGAATGTTTCGGTCAACCACCGCGACGCATTTCTTGTTGCTGAGCAGAGCCGAACAGGTTGCGAGATTGACTTGGTAGCCCGTGGTAAACACCAGCGCTGCTTCTTTATTGAACCAAGCCGCAAGCTTCTCCTCAAACTCTTCGTGCAGTCGCATCGAACCGTTCACCAGGCGTGAACCCGTCATGCTCGTTCCGAAGCGATCGATCGCCGCGCGCGCTGCTTCACGGACCTTAGGGTGAGTCGTCAACCCCAAGTAGTTGTTCGATCCAAACATCGTGACGCGCTGACCGTTGATGACCGCCTCCGGGCCATCGTTGAAATCGAGCGGTCGAAAATAGGGATAGATCCCCATCTTGCGTGCGGCATCCGCACCTTTGAATTGGAGGCACTTCTCGAACACGTCGCGGCCGCCCAGGTTCGCGAGCGAATGGCGATCCTTCAAGTGTTCACTGGGATCAGCTTCGGGCGGTTCACTCGGGCGGCTCGCGGCTTCGTGGCCTACGACCTCATCCTGTTTTAACACAGACGAACCGTTAATCCGCCGCGGCATGCTCGGGCTCGATGCGCTGCGCTCACGCGTGAAGGACTCCTCACTCTGTCCAATACTGTCGTCGAGTGCCGGGTCGACGTGCGGCAGGGTCTCACCAGAGACGAGCACCTTGAATGCAGCGCGTACTCGATTTTTGGCGTCGAGCACACCTTCTGCAGCGCGCTTCACTCGGTCGTCCGTGGCAAGTCGCAGAACGTAAGGATTGAGGATAATCTTCCGGCTTTCGGAGCTAATGCGATCGACGAGACTCATTAGAATGCTCCACCTGGGGGGCGGTTGCGACGCAGTGGCGTCTTGGGAAGGCGACTCTGCAGCACGGACACGCACGGATCCATGCAGCAGAAATGCTGCCGTCAGCCTGACCCTACGCCGGCGATCATGGTTCGTCAACCGACGGCCAGCGTTCAGTGCAAGGGTTTTCGAGATTGACGCGCGTCAATTCGAGTCCATGTGCAGGCGCTGTCATGCCGAGATCTTCACGACGAAAACTGGCTAAAGCACTTCGTACGGCTGAGGGATTGGTTCGACCTCTTCCAACATCCATCAGCGTTCCAACGATGATGCGAACCATGTGGTAAAGAAAGCGGTCGCCTTCGATTTCGAAGTTCCACACGCGACGATCAACAACGTCGTTGTCCCAAGAGACGCGAAGGATGTTGCGCGTTGTGTCCGTGCGTTCGTCGGATGCACCGCGAAAAGCTGCGAAGTCGTGAATTCCAACTAGGTCAGCGGCTTCTTGTTTAATCGCGTCGTGGTTCAACCTCTGCTCGATTCGCCATGCACGACGGTCGAGAAATGGGTCGCGTACTGCGCTTTGCAGAACACGGTAACGATAGGTCTTGGAGCGCACGTGTTGGCGTGGCTCGAAGCCGATCGGTGCAGCAGCGGCCGCAACGACGGCGATGTCACCAGGCAATTGTCGCGTCAGGCCAAGTACCCAACCACGGTTCGAGATCTCGCGCGTGCTGTCGAACGCAGCGACCTGTCCGCGTGCATGGACGCCAGCATCAGTTCGACTGACCTGCCGCAGTTTCGACGCGCGTGGGTCCATGTGCTCGATGGCGCCGCCTACTTCGCCTGCGATGGTTCGAGCGTTAGGCTGCCGTGCCATGCCCGAATAGGCCGTCCCGTCATAAGCCAGCCACAGCAGTACGCCGGACTTGTACGGATGAATCATCGTCGGTCAGTAGCCGAATCCGTCGGCGCCGCCAAGCAGAGCCCAGGGCTGGGCGTACTCCAGATTGGTAGAACCACACGCGTTGGGCGCGACAACTTTCCGCACCAGACTCTAGGCGTTTCACCTATCTCGATCACTTCAGACGCGTTTTCTCGATGCGCCGCGGCGCGTTTCTCGGTCCTGCTGTGCAGGTTTGGCGGCGCTTGGCCGAGAACGGTTGGTGCCCGCCCGCGGGCACCGCGTCACTTGTTCGGGACGAAATTGAGCGGCACGTCGACGTCGACGCAGCCCTTGCTCGGCTCCGGCAAGCTCGAAGAGCGGAAGACGCCCAAGATACAATTGGAAAGGCCAGGATCGTGCAACTCGTCGTGGCTGACGTTTGCCGAGCATACCGATCCGTTGGAGCCAACGCGGACGTGAACCGTCATTCTTCCCCGCAGGGTCGCGTTCTGCGAGAGAGACTTTTCGTAACAACGTCGACCCGCACCACCTCGACCTGCCAACGCTGCCTTCAGTGCTCCAGTCGCCTCTCCCTCGCACGTACCACTGCACGCGGACTTGCCGGACCGCACAGGCGCGTTGGTTGGACTTTGCGCCGACGGAGCGGCAGAGGGTTCCTCTGCGGGCGGCGGTGGAGGGGGCGGCGGCAGGGGATTGTCTGCGGGCCGCTCATACTCCGTAGTGGGGGCAGTATCGATGGTTGCGACGGGATCGCTTCCGGATCCGCCTGTGAACTTCCATACGATCAGTCCGGCGGTGGCACTTAGCAGAATCAGCGTCAGCGCAATGAAGACCTTGTGGCCACCTGCGGTTTGCTGTTTTGGAATTTCACTCGACATCGACGTTCCCAGCGGTTCTGGGGTCACAGTGGCCCCGTTTGCCGGTCCCCAATATAGTCAGACTCAGCGCTGTGGGCGAGTTGGTGTCCCGACACGGGCAAGCACCTGCAGAAATACTGCGGAAAAGCGGGGTGAGGGATATTGGTAGAGCGGAAATGGCGCGTTGACCGACAGGGATTCCAACCTCAACAGCGCCGCCGGATGTCAAAAACGACAACGCCTCACCCTGTCGCTCCAATGAGTCGGCAGGCGTTGGGCGCGCCGTCGACACCGGCGCGACTCAGTAACGTCACGACTCGCGCTAACGCGACACAGTAACGTCGCGACTCGCGCTAACGCGACACAGTAACGTCGCGGTGGTTAGCATCGCCGTTTGCGGCCGTTTGGAAGATTGACACCGCGGTATCCCCCCACCGTCGTTGTGCCGTCTTCTCGAGTCCCGAGACGGCGCGAGCGGGGGGCTCGAATCGCGCAGGGTGTTCTAGTACGAGCAGCCCTTCGGGCCCGAGCCAGCGTATCGGCTGCAATTTGGAGAGGAGGGCAATGGCGTCGTCCATTTGCGGCCATGGCGGGTCACAGAATGCTAGGTCAATCGGGGCCAACCGAAGCAGATCGGGCTGCGCCGTCTGCAGGTCGCGTGCAATGATCGTACATAGCTCAACTAGCGCGAGATCGTGGACGTTGCGGCGCAGGCATTCGAGTGCAATCCGGTTGCGCTCGACGAAACAGGCGTGCCGTGCGCCCCGCGATAAAGCTTCAATCCCGAGTGCGCCCGTGCCGGCATACAGATCCGCCACGGTGTAGCCGGAGATATCGCCCAGCATCGAAAAGAGGGCTTCTTTGACGCGATCATGGGTTGGCCGTGTGCCCTCGCCACGCGGTGCATGAAGCCTGCGACTTCGCAGCCGTCCAGAAATAACGCGCATATCGACTCCCGCGCAGCACGTGCTTCAGAAGCGAATGGCGACGCCCAGTTCAGTGCGTTCCCGGCCGAGCGAGACTCGAGGTTCAACCCGTGCGGCAGCGGCCCTTGCACTGGGTTTGCTTGTCAGGAGCAAAGTGATTCCGGTGCCAACCGCGACGACGCCAGTCGACAAAAGAACGACCTCGGCCACTTCGAGGACGGACGCCCGCTTGCAGAGCGACCGCACCTCTGAGGCTGCCATGGCTCCGGGGACTTGGCGGTTCTTGTCCGCTTCCGTGCACGCGTCCTCGTTCGGGCTGATCCCGTTTCTGTAGGATTGGAAGTCGTTCTGGTGGTTAAGCGAATAGAGCCACGCCGCGGCGCCGACCCCGCCCGCGAGCAAAACCCCGCCCGCGCCCGTCGTGACATAGCCCCAAGTACGTTGAGAATTGTGCTTTGGAGCGTCAGAGAAGATCTCGCTCGAGGCCCCTGGAGAGGTATTCGTCTGCCGTCTGACGTGAAGCCGAGAAGTCCCGGCGCTACTGCTAACGGGCGCGGCCTTGCGCTCCAGCGTTATCTTCGCTCCTTCGGCGCTTGGAACGCGCGCGGTTCCCTCGGCGACGACTCTCTTCGCGGCGGAAGCGAGTTGGAATCGATGGTCGCCAGCTTCCGCTTCAACGATTGCTTCCCCACCCGAGAGGTGGCCGCTTTCTTTCCCGTCGATCAAGACCGTTCCTGACGACTCGTTCGATTTCACGGCCACTCGAAATCGTAACGGCTCCGTCAGCCGCGACACGGCATCGGCCGCAACTCCGAGCAGCGCTGCGTCGTCCTTTTGCGTCGCTGGATACGAGAACTTCGTTCTCTTCTCAATCGAGTCTTCTCCGTAGAGTTGAAGCTCGACGTCCACGCGTGTCCCTTCCACCGTCAACACGCCCCACAAGAATCGTCGTGCAGCGATCTTGCCGGCGATCCGTTTGAGGCATGCGGTGTCGGGCCTTTCGGAACAGCCGAGCGCCGCGGTGAGTACTTCGAGCGAATAATCTCCGCTCGCCAAGCGCTGGTTCGTAGATTGTTCGATTGCTTTCTTGAGCGCTCGCGTCAACGCTTCAGCGTGCTCGAACTGATCACCCGCCACGAACCCAATCACGTGGATCGGCACAACTTCGCGCGTGGGAGAACTGGAGGAGGTTGCTGGCGCTGTGCTGTCCGCGAGAGCGACTCCGCTCGTTGTAGCGATCGCACAGGCGATGAGGCAGGGTAGGAGTCCAGCTCGCATTGGGCGTATGATAGCGTTGGATGGGTTGTGGCTCAGGAGGTTTCGATTCGACTCCACATTTTTTGCCGGATGCGTTGGTGCCCACCATGCTTTCGCGTTACGAGGTGTACAGCGCTAAGCGCGGCAATTATCTCGCCTTCCTGGCCCAGCGCTGGCAGAACCGAGCTGCCGACCAGATAAGACCCAGGGATTGGCCCTCGAACGGGCTCGCCAGAAATTTCGAGGTATCCGCGAGGTTCGAGCACCCATTGCTGCGCCATTGGCTCTCCGAGTGGCAGCGTTTCTCGAACGTGAATACGGTCCACGTCGCGTCGTTTCCCGTCTTCCCAGATCCACAGTGGAAGGCCGTCATGGGCCGAGTCCACTGCGACAAGGTGTTGCTCGAAGAATGGAAGGCAGGAGTGCAGTGTGGAAATTACAGCTTCTCGCGCTTCGAGTAGCGTGAGCGGCCCTCGTGCCGGGAGCAGGAGTTCGGCGACGAGTAGATTGCAGTGCGCGTCCTTGGGTCCGGCAATATTAGAGACCCTCTGCAAATGTATGATGGGCCTGCGCGGGTTGTATTGACCGGGCAAGGTGGGCGCGATGAAGGTCTCTGCAGGAAGCGAATCTGGCAACCCCTCCGCGCGCAGGATGAGCGACGCGACATATCGCCCCACGCCCGCGGTGATTTTGGGCCAAGCCCGACGGGCGCTCGGAAGGATGCCTTCACCCGCGGAAAGGCTGGCGAGCTGTTCACCATTCAAGTCCGTGATGACGCAACCAGTGCCGATCGGATGCTCATCGCCGTCCTCAAGCACGCCGGAGATCTTGCCGCGAGTCAGAGCGATGTTGATCGCGCGCGATGCGAGTCGACATGTTCCACCGTGCGCCTCGATGCGCTCGACCAGGAATTCCGTTAGCTCGTCTTCGCCCCGCTCTAAGGACAATAACCCCCGCGTCCAGGCTCCGTGCAGCCGCGCTACCGAGAGCGGAGGCAACGGATCGGGATGGGCCGCCAAGTGTGAGGCGAACTCCGTCGAGAGATGAACGATAGGACGGTAAGTGTGCCCTAGCGGAAAGCGTGCAAGCAGATCGACGGTGCCTTGTTTTCCGGTAAAGGGCAGCGCTTGGGCGGCGCGACCCGTTTCGAAGCGTTCCCAGAGTGTGGCGGGCGGCCATACTAGGTCGCGTTCGAATACTCCGTCGACGAGCGCGTTGGTGGTGGCCAAGTTGCCATAGAGCTCGTCCACTACTTGACGGACTTCTGGGAACTCGCGGTCGATCTCGCGCTCGAACAGCTCGATGTCGGGTGGTAACTCGAGGCGTTGTTCCGGCAGCACGACGGTGAACATAGGGTCCATCGCCGTGAGTCGACGCCGGAAATTTTGCGTCTGCGCGAGTTCGTGGAGCACCCTTTTCCAGGGCGGGGTCGAACTCGCGAGCATCGTGAATGCGCGCCGTCGAAAGGTGTGCCCCTCGAACGCGTAATCACAGGGCGACGTGCCTTGGCCCAGCACCAGGACGCGAAAGTCACGCCGCGCCAGCAGCGCGGCCGCCGAGAGCGCTCCAATGGAGCGACCAAGTACGATAACGTCGAAGTACCGCGTCGTCATGGTGCGGTAATCACGACGCGCGACCTCGACCGGGCGTCGCTCGTCACCCGAACCCGTCCCGCGGCGAGCCAGCGCAGGACCTCTACCAACAACTGGTGCTCTTGCTCGAGGATTCGCTGCGATAGCCTCGATTCATCATCGTCATCGAGGACGGGGACCACACGTTGCGCGATGATGGGGCCGGTATCGACCCCTGCATCGACGAAGTGAACCGTGCAGCCAGCGAATTTCACGCCGTAGTCGAGGGCCTGCTTCTGCGCGTGGGTACCCGGAAATGCGGGCAGAAGAGCCGGATGGATGTTGATGATGCGTCGCTCGAACGCGAGCAGGAACGTCGGGGTCAATACGCGCATGAAGCCGGCGAGCACCACCCACTCGACGCCCGCCTGTCTCAGTTCGTCCACCAAGGCCTGATCGAAGAGCTCTCGATTGGCAAAGTCGCGGTGAGAAATCACCTTGTGCGGCACCCCGGCCAGACGCGCTCGTTCGAGTGCAAGCACGTTGGGTACGTTGGATATGACCAAGCGGATCTCGGCGTCTAGGCTGTGTTCACCGACTGCATCGAGGATTGCCTGCAGATTCGTTCCGCTGCCAGAGACCAAGATTCCGATTTTGAGCGTACCCAAGCCTGCCTCCAGACGGTGCCACGTTGCTGTCAGTCGCGTCGTGACGTCGCGGCGTCATCGCGACGTCGCCTTGCCGATTAGTCGAAAATTACCGTTGGTTCCGACTGAGCCGAATCGGCGACGATCACGCCGAGATCGTGCACCGTCTCACCCTGCTCGGTTAGACTGCGCCGCGCAGCGTCTGCCGCTTCTTCCTTTACCACGACGACCAGACCAATCCCCATATTGAACGTGCGCAACATCTCGTCGGAATCGACGGGTCCACCGCGAGCGATCAGCTGGAAGAGCGCGGGAGGTGCGGGCAGGCGAATTCGCGCGTGCGTCCCCTGCGGCAGTACACGCGGCAAGTTGCCGGGCAGACCACCACCAGTCACGTGACACAAAGCGTGCAGATGTTCGCCGGTGGCCTCGAGTAGCGCCTGAACCTGACGGGCATAGATCCGTGTCGGCACCAGCAATGCCTCGCCCACGGTTTGGTTCAACTCGGGCACGCGTGTGTCGTAACCGAGCTTCAGCTCTTTCTCGAACACTCGGCGCGCAAGACTATAGCCGTTGGAGTGCAAACCCGTGGACGCGACTCCCAGCACGCGATCTCCAACTGCCACGCGTTGTGGACCGAGGAGCTTCTTTCTAGCCACGATGCCGACCGCGAACCCCGCAAGGTCATACTCGCCGTCGGTATACATTCCCGGTAGCTCGGCGGTTTCGCCACCGATCAAGGCGCAGCCCGCGAGCTTACAGCCGTCGGCAATCCCCTTGATCACCGACTCTGCCACGGCGAGTTCGAGTCGACCGCACCCGAAATAGTCGAGGAAGAACAAGGGCCGTGCGCCGCAGGTAACGACATCGTTGACGCACATCGCGACCAGATCCTGCCCGATGGTGTCGTGTCGACCGGTTGCAAAGGCGATCTTCAGCTTCGTCCCTACGCCATCCGTGCCGCTCACGAGCAACGGTTCTTCAACATCGGACGGTACGCGGCACAGCCCGGCGAAGCCGCCGATGTCATCGAAGACCTCTTTGATTCGCGTGGCGCGGGCGAGTGGCTTGATGCGCTCAACCAGTTCGTCGCCAGCGTCGATGTCGACTCCGGCCTGTCGGTAGGTAATGGACATTGCGGCGGCTACATAGCACTGGCGGGCATTCTCAGCCGGAAAAGACACGTTCTCTCTGCCCAACCTGGCAGATCGGCGACCTACACGCGTCGCTTGCTGGGCTACCGGAGAGCCTGGTGAACGCCGAAGCCCAGTGAACACCCGCAGGGATTCGAAGGTGAACCTTGCTTACGATATTCCCGTTTCTGTGCGTTCTGTGGGGCCGGGCCCCAAACTAGACCAACGCTGTGCCTCTGGCTCGTAAGTGCTTCGAAAGCCTAGACTGAGAGTCTGGGCCGAAGACTGACGGGCGCTTCCGCACGCTTTAGGCGGGGCGGGGACGAACCAGCGAGTACAGCGCCCAAACGCAGAAGGCTGCGAAGCCTGCGAAAACCGTCACCAATCCGACGATCCAGCGAGTACTGGAGGGCGTTTCACCATCGATGAGTACCCACGCATTCTCCGGCAGATGCCCGGTTTGCCAACCGGCAGCTTCGGGAGCGCCCTTTAACGTCGAGTACCGTAAACCCAGCGCACCGAGCGGCACGAGCCTTCCAGAGAAGGTGGTGGGCGGAACGAAGTGTTCGTTCTCGTAACCAGCCGGCACGCGCATCTGCACCCATAGGCCAGCATTTCCCTGTAGCTTGGCGAGTCGGAAGCTATCGGACTCGAGGGGACGCTCATACCGAATGCCCCCGATGGGCTCGACTTCGCCATCGCCGCGCACCCAGGTATTGGAAAGAGGGGGCTGTGGCTTAACGCCGGCGAGCTCGCCCAGCTCGGACGCTGGCCGGGTGCTCAGTGCATACGCGGCATCCTTGGAGAGGCTGGCGATCATCGCAACCGATGCAGCCAGCGTGAGTGAAAGGCTCACCAAGGTGAGTTTTCGGAAGGGGCGCCGGGGAGGCGGCAACTCGATCAATTCCGGATCGGGTCCATCAGCTGACCTGCTGTTCGCGTCGTCATTCCTGGGATCATCCATGGCACTCATCGCTTAGCCTGAATCTAGCTCGGTCCGTACACGGACAAACCAAGCCAGGGAAGGTTCCCGCGCGAATCCATCGCTGGCGGTTGGGTACGGCGAGTGAGAAGGACGCCGTCCTCCGAATTTTGATACCCTACTCAATCAGCATCCCGAGGGAATCTCATGGCCGGTGCCAAGACCATTACTTGCCCATCCTGCGGCTTCCGAAACGCCGCCCCGCTAGCCAACGACCGCTGCGTCTCCTGCGGCGCCAAGATCGAAGAGGTTGGTAAGCGGAATCCAACAGGACCAGACGAGAGTGAACGCCGCTATCAGCAGGAAGGTTTCAGTGTGCTGTGGTTCGCCGTTTCGGTGGGGATCATGAGCGTCCTAACGACGGCGGTCGTCGTTGGACTCCCGTTGGTGATCCCGCTGCTCGACTTCGAGGGATCGGCGGGCATGATGGTCTCGATCCCGGTGTGGTTTGCGGGCGGCATCCTCGTCGGGTTGGTTTCACCAGGGCGCACCTTCATCGAGCCTGTCGTGGCGACCTTCCTCGTCGCGATGCCGTCGACGTTTCTCCTTTATCAGTCGCAGACGGTCAAGACGTTGCCTCTCTTCATGTACGTCCTTTTGGCGGCGGTCGGCGTCATGTTCACGCTCGTCGGTTCCTATACCGGTGAGCGCATTCAGCTCGGCCCTCCACCGAAGACGTTCGAGTGAATCGACGTCCGCATTCAGCTCGGCCCTCCACCGAAGACGTTCGAGTGAATCGACGTCCGCATTCGGCTCGGCCCTCCACCGAAGACGTTCGAGTGAATCGACGTCCGCATTCAGCTCGGTACGCCATCATGAGGCAGTGCATCGCGTTTGCAATGGCTTGCTCCGTTCTCGGCTGCCAGTCGGGATCGGAGCGCCGTGCGGAAGTGCAGAGCGTGTCCGCCGCTATCGACCGGCTGCGCCAATTGCCGAACTCCGACAAAGCGCCGATGCTCGAGCTGTTAAGTCGACTGCCGTGTTCGTTGACTGACGTCTGTGAATTGCGCGACCGTTGTGTGCGGGCCTACCGTCTTCAAGTGGAAGCCCTCGACGAGATCACCGCGCTCAAACAGGCTCCGAATAACGAACGCGTCGCGGGCATCGATGTGAAACTCGAAGCTGCGCGTAAGCTCGCCCACGAGTGCCTCGAGAACGAACTCGTGGTGGGCCGCAGGTACGGCACACAGAAGTAGCAGGCGCATTTTCCTGCCCCCCACCGCATCCGCTCGCGCGGCTCGCGCATGCTTGCTCCCCCCCGACGCGTCCTCGCGCTGCGCGCTGCGGGCGCATGGGCGGAGCCACACCCCGTGACGTTACGATGGCGCACTATCGCCGCCAATGCCGACGCGTTCGCACTCCGAGATGCATCGAGAAACGTCGGATCGAGGCAGTTGACGATCCTGCACCTGCGAGCTAGCGTCCGCCGAAGTTGTGATTATGTAGCCTGATCGCGCTGTGGTCTGGTCTCGCGCTCTCTCACAGCAAGCAACAACCGGACGGAGAGTGAACTTGACGAGTAGCGCACGACGACCGTTCGGCGGCATTGAGACAGACGACAACTTGAGCGTCGACATGCGTTCGTCGGACCATCGCTGAAGAAGCGTTCATTCGTGGAATTGGTTGGAGCCTCTAGCGCTCACCGTTATTGCCGCTGCAGTAGTCACTCAGTTGTTTGTCGAGCCGATCGTAGGCATGGCGGACAACCGTGATTACTACCGGGTCATGCGACAGATAGGCGTTCACTATCTGGATAACCCGGAGCTGACGGTCTTTAGGAACATTCAGCGGACGTTTGCTCTCGGACCAATCAGCGAGGTGAACTACTTCACTTCCGCGGTACCTCTGGGGAAGCTTGCCGGTTGGTTAAGTAGGCCGCTGTCCCCCGATGGGCGGTTCGATATTCGAATGATGGGGCTGGTCCATTCGATATTCTACCTCGGTGCCGTTGCGATCTTCTTATGCGCATTTCGCCGCCGAAGCGCGTCGATCCGAGTTGTCGTAGCTTGCGCAAGTGCGGCCCTCTTCAGCGACGTACGACTGGTTTCGTACTTCAATTCGTTCTTCAGTGAAGGCGCTCAGCTGATCTTCCTGATTTTCACCGTCGGGCTTTCGCTTCTGCTTTGTCGACCGGCTCGTGTTCATCGCGCGGGCGCTCTCTACTTGGCCTGGTACGGGTCCGCCCTTCTCTTTTGCCTCGCAAAGACGCAGGACATCATCTTCTGCTTCCCTTTTTCGCTCCTAGCATTCCGGTTTTTGCCACGGGGTCGCCTTCCGACGTGGGTGCGGGCGTGCGCAGGCGCGGGTTTTCTAGCGTTGTTCGTTTGGACCATCGTCTCGGACGCCTACTTGGATACGCGTCACATGAATCTCCACGTCGTTCTCCACGAGGAGATTCTGGTACATTCTCCGAATCCTCAAGCTGACGTAGAGGAACTGGCTTTGGATGGCGCACAAGCAGACGGCTTCTTGAACATCGTCCGTTTTTGTCTAAGGCATAGCGACCGATGGTTTGAGCTGCTTCATCGCCGCATGTCGATGACCTTTGACTATATCCCGTTCGGTAACTTCGAGTTGCCAAAGACAGGGGTGAGTCACTCTTTCGATCTCTGGAGTGAGTGGAAGCGCAAGCACTATCCCCGTTCCATCTATTTTGGGGCAACGGCTCTGGTTTCGTACTTAGGGATCCTTGCCTACAAGTCGAGAAGAATTGGCGTACTGAGGAGGGATCGCAATGACAGTTTGTTTCACGCGCTTCTAGCGCTCTCGTGCCTAGCCGAATTCTCGGTCGTCGGCACTTTCGAAGCCAATGGACCACAGAAGCACTTCTTCATCTTCAACGTGTTAGTCGACATCGTTTGCCTCTTAGCTGTCGCCGACGTATTGAGCATCGCGAGACGTGACTTCGGCAACGCATGGATTCCGACGGAGTTCCTATCGACGCAGTTTCGGCATCGCGTCCGTGCAAACGGCTGAGCCATTCGACACAATTCGGCGTTGCGTGGATTCCGACCGAGTTGCTATCGACCCAGTTCGGCTGAGCCCACTCGAGGCGTCTCGACCCGCCGATTGTCGGCACGGCGGGCAGGCATCAGCGAAGTTTGGGTCGTCTACATTAGCCCAATGTATGGCGGATTTTGTGCTTTAATTTTGCCTGCTTGCAAGTGGTAGAACCTCACTAAAGTGCCCTCATTTCTGCCCCAATTCGACCCCCCTCGGCAGTCGTTGAATGCTGTCGCAGTCGTTGAATGCTGTCGCAGTCGTTGAATGCCGTCGCAGTCGTTGAATGCCGTTGCAGTCGTTGAATGCCGTCGCAGTCGCTGAATGCCGTTGCAGTCGCTGAATGCCGTTGCAGTCGTTGAATGCCGTTGCAGTCGTTGAATGCCGTTGCAGTCG
>JBLNFG010000264.1:0-11725 GCA_050263495.1 Myxococcales bacterium
GCCTCTCCGGATCGTGTTTCATTGTGCCACCGTAATGCTGCCGTCAGCCACAAGCGTCGTTTCGGTTTCGGGCGAGACGAAGATGACCTCGCCACTTGGGAACTGCTGAGCGTTGACTGAGATACTGGCAACGCGCATGCCCGGTTGGAGCGTCACGCGGCGGGCGCGCGACACATCGAGCACGTTCAAGACCTGGCTGGTTGCGCGGTAGATGCGACCGGTGCCGAGGCTCGGCGCCGATGACGCAATCTTGCCCTGCTTCGCAGCCGCAATCTGGTCCATAAGCTCGGCCCTGCGGCGCTCGACCGCCTCGCGCTTGGCAGACATTTCGGCGGCATCGCGTTCAAGCTGTTCGAGTTCACTTGGCATTGCCAGCAGCCTTTCTTTCGTTCAAAGCTTTGAGGGATACCCGGATAATCTTTCTGTTTGGGTTCAGCCGAACGAGTTCATCGAAGGCGTCACCGGACCGGGTCGTGATGATCGCGCCAGCGACAGCCACACCGCAGGCAACGCGGCCGTCGTCGGTCAAGACCTCCATCGCGGAGCTCACCGTCATCTCGGCAGTGTCGGCAGCATCTCCCAACCGCGCGGGTTGCGGATGCTTTGAGAGGTCGACTTGTTGGAGTTCCTCGAGTTCTTTTTCGAGTTCGGGGATCCAATTGGTCTCGAGGTTGCGAATTACCTGTGCATGGCGCGCAATTCGATTGCTCAGGTGACTTATGCGCGTGAAATGGTCGGTTTTGTCGGGCTCTGGTACCGGCACTTGGGTTGGGTGAAGTTCTTGCATGGTTTCCTTTCTCAGAAGCCAATGCCGGGCCCACGACGCCGGCGCCGTTCACGTGGGATGTCGTAAGGGAAGGTTGACGCGGCACGCTGCTCTGGGGACTGGTCGAGAATGCGGCCCTGCCTGGTGCGCCAGGTGTCGCCGCCGAGTTGCTCGCGAATTGTCGGCGGTTTGGCTAGCTCGCGTTCTCGTTGGCGCTGGCTGAACTCGCGGTATGCCTCCCAACCGTAGCTGGCAACGGCGTTGGACACGGCCATGACGAACGCGGGCGCATAGTCTGCGTGGCGTCCGTCGCTTGTCTTCGGAAGCACAATCTCGAAGCCGTTCGCCTTTACGCGCTTCTTTACGGATAGAATGTCGCGCTGGAACTGGCGATCGGGGGAAAGGTCAATGCGGTCGGAGTGGACGAGCGTGGCCACGTCGCTAAAGGCCTGCACCTTGTTGCCACCGGTCCACGGCGTCTCGAGTGCCTGAACGCCAGCGAGGCGCGCCAGCGACACGTTCTGCGCTCCGGCGTATTGGTCGATGTGAACGCTCTTGAGCCGATAGCGCTCGAGTGCGTCGGCCACCTCGTTCCAAATGGCCTGCGGATCTAGGCCTCGCCATTCACGCACCGCGCAAACTCGGAAGCCGTCCGCTGAACCGCTCGGGGCCTCGCGGTCAACGACCCTCATCGTGCGAACGATGACCAAGCACCAAGGATTGCCAGTCGCGGAACCGCCGCTCGTGTCGAGGGCTGCGCAATAGGAGCTACCCGGCTGATACGGCCACTCGAAGGGCGTTTCTCGCGTGTACTTGGCGACTGAGACGGGTGAGAGCCAACCAGTTTCGGGATCGGCGAACTCGCCCAAGACGTCGGTTTGGTAGGCGATGGCGTTGCGCGCTTGGATCTCGGCGCATCGCTTGGCCGTAAACCAGGACGGGTTCCACATCGGACCAGTACCGCGGACAACGATGACGCGATTGCTCATGACTTACCCCAATGCTCTTGAACCATGTCGTAGACCGGCCCAAACGGTGCCCAAGGGCTCCCGATGTAGAGAATCTGTGCGCCTGGCAGAAGGCGACCCATGACCGCCGACCGCGCGTCATCGAGGTTGACGACACCGTCTTCGCTGCCAACCATGCGGGGCGCCTCGTCGAAGGCGACACCAAACGACCAACGCGACACGAGACCAGCGCCAGCGCGGGCACCGGCGACACATGCAATCTCCATCGGTCTGCCCGACGGGTGCCGAATGAGCAGGCTGTCTGCGGTCGGCTCATCAATGAGCAACGGATGCAGGGCTGGCTTCTGCATCACACCTGCCAGCATGCCGAAGGCGGCCTGAGAATTGTCGAGGCGCAGACTCATCAGGGTGAACCGAGGCACCTCGCCAGGCACGAGACCCGAGACGTCGACACACTGGCTCGAGCGGATGGCGACGCAGATTGACAGGATGCTCTTGCAGCTTCGGATTGGCGCGCAGACAACGACCTCAGGCGGAGGCGCGCCGACTGGGAGGGATGCCACGGCTTCGGGCCCGCCGAACGCGCTGATAACGTCAGGGTGCCCAGCAAGGTCACCCAAGGGCAAGCCGTCGAGCATGCGGCAGACGGCACGCTGGAGGGCGCTGGCCGGCACGCTGAATGCGCCCGGGCTGGTCAAGATGGTCTCGATGGTCAAGCTCATGGTGTTGCCTTCGGTGGCAGGGTGAACGAGTACGGTGCGGGCTCGAGCGTTGAGATCGGGTCGCGCTTGGGACGTGCGGCTGCTTCCTTCGCGGTCAGCTCATGAGCGGCCAAGAGGTTCTGTCGGCTGTCGTTCGCTAGCTTCGACCCAAGGACCAAGTCACCGAGCACTTCGAAGGCAAAGCGGCTGGCTGCCAATTGGAGCGCAGCGCTCGCGATGACGCTGCTAGGACCGGGCCCGACGAAGCCACCGCCCACCGTCGCGCTCAGCTGCCGCAATTGGGCATTACGCCAAACCTTCGCCGAACGAGCGTAGTATGTGAAGCGAGGATCCGAGAACGACTCGCCGAGATGTAGGCGCTTCGCAAGCCGACACTGGCCAGCGGTTGCCTTGCCACCGAGTACGCTTCGCCGATTGCCTGCGGTGAACTTGCCGCGTTCGGTGGCCGCCAGTCGGCTGTCTGCACCGGCGGGAGCCGGTGTGCCTTCCGGCAGCTCGTCGACGGGAAGCACTTCGACTCGAGGCACGCCAGCGCCAGTGCCGTGACCAGTGCGAAGGGCCATCACGCCACCGCCTTTGGGCAATGCACTGGGAATTCATGGCGAGCGGATGCAGGCTTCCCCGAGAAACAAGCCGCGCTTCGGAGGATCAGGGATCCTTCACCAGCCCCGAACGCGCCGTCCTGACAGGCTTTCCGGGCGAAAAGTCGGGGGTTCGTCGCGGTGGACTTGAGTGTCTTCCGCTCTTCCGACTGTCTTCCGACTGTCTTCCGACCGTCGCATGACATTATCCGACTCGTCTTACACGTCTTCCGACTACTACCCTTTAGGGTAGTAGTCGGCAGTCGGTAGACGGTAGTCGGCAGCTGGGAATCACTGGCCAACATAGTCGTACCCCCTAGTCTTGGTCGTTCCAGTCTCGATGACTTCGCCGGTGGCCACCAAAAGTCGGAGGCCGTGCCTCGTTGTCGCCACTGCTCTGCAGATGCTGGCCGCCATTGCCTCGACGCTTGTCTGATGGCGTTGCTTCCGGAACATCTCGCGCAGCTCCTCCTTTGTCTTCTCGTCCCGACTTCGGACGAATGTCTTCTGTCGCTCGTCCGCCGTCGGTGCTTTCGAGGCCGTCACTCTCAGTCCTGCCGCGGAACCATCAGCGCCAGGGTCACCGGCATCCTCGATGCGCAGACTCATCGGGTCTTGGGTCTTGCCTGACACCCTCGCCTTGCAGTGGTGCATGGTTCGCTCTGGCTGGTCCGGCTCGCCCTCGAGAACGAACACGCTGGCGCATGCGTCGTAGAGCGCGCTCGACCCGCGTATCGCGTCCCTGGCACCCACGCTGGCATCCTTGGACGGTTTGCGGGCGTGGTGGATGACCGCCATGGCGCAACCGGTCCTATCTGAGACCCGGCCCAGCATGTCGAGGGGCACTCGCGCCTCACTCGAGTTCTCGTCGGTGCTTCTGCATGCCGCGCGAAACGAGTCGATAATCGCCAAGGTCTTGCCGCTACAAAGCTCGATGAGTGTCTTCTCTGATTCCAGTTCGTCGAGGTAGAACGGCGGGAAGCACAAGAGCTGCAGCCGGTCCTCGAGGTCCTGCGGCGCGATGTCAGACGCCCATGCTAGGCGCTGGTAGCGCAGCCTGGTTAGGTGCTCGCCCTGCTCGTAGTCGAGGTGGATGCAGCCGCCCCTTACCGCCGCGAAGCTGCCCCACACTGGGAGACCCGCAGCAATCTGCAGTGCCATCGACTGCAGCACTACCGACTTCCCTGAGTATCCGTACCCGGCAAAAAGCGAAGGTGCGCCAGGGCACATGTCGAGGCCGCGAATAACCCAAGGAATCGGAGGTAGCTGGGCGAAGATGTCGGAAGGCCCGAGCAGGCGGATCCTGTCTTCCTTTGGCTGCTCGGTTCCGGCAACCGCCGTCAGCTGTGCTGCAACACCTGCAAGCCAGCTCTTGACGTCTTGGATTCCGTTGCGCCCGTGTACCGCGGCATCATCTATGATGGCAAGCGCGCGACGCTTTCGGGCGAGATCCGCTACGCGCACAGCCAACGATCGGACGTCCCCCACCGCTGGCGCGTTCACTAGCCCGAGCAGATAGGGTGAACCTCCAGCCGCGTCTAGGTTCCCAGCCGCACGCATCTCGGCTGCGACTTCGGGCACCGACGGCACCTTCTCTTTCGCCGAAATCGCCCCGATCGTTGCCCAAATCAGCCGATGCCGCGGATCATAGAGGTCGCCCGTCGACAGCACGTCCTTTAGGTCGGCATACTTTGCAAGACCATCGAGCACGGACCCAATGATGACCTCCTCGGTCCCGACGTCGGAGGGGGGCGGCGCAGGCTGAGTCACGCCAGTATCCCCCACTGCGGCGTGATGGCCTTTGGGTCGAGGTCGAGGTCGAGCTCGTCGCAGATGCGCTCGATAGCGGGAGCGATGTCGAGCGCGATTTGCTCGGCTTCGGCGTCGCGTCCAGCGCGTAGTGCTCTCGATAGCTCGAGTTGCTTGTTGCGGAGTTCAGCGGGAGTCATGCAGAGAGTCCTTCGGTAGTCAGTCCGCCCCTGCTCGCGACAACGTCACGGGCAGGAACCGAGCGGCTAGCGCTTGCGGGTGGGCTTCTTGGTGGCTCTCTTGGTTGATCGTCTTGTTGGTTCTCCGACGACCTTGCGCACCTTCGCGCGTGTCGCCTGCCCGAAGGGCGCGAGCCCACGATCCCGTGCAGCGGAGGCGTTCTGGGAGACTTTCTTCGCGACTCGAAAGACCTCAAGCATTGCAGCTTGATCATGTTCGAGTGTGTCGAAATTCACGTCATTGAGCGGATACTTGCCAAATTCGTCGGTCCGCAGATTTGCGCGACTGTACACGATCATGAACCACGGCTGCTTACCCCAAAAAAGTTGATTGCAGAGTTGCGCATGCCGAAGTGGATCACCGGTGTGAGTGATTGGCAGCATTGCGCCAGCATGCGAAGAAACGTAGCTCTCTCGCTCTTCCGGAATTTCAATATCGAACACCAGGTCTTGCCAGCGATGAGGCTTCTCCAATCGCATCGCTAGCTCGAGAACCGCTTCCTTCATGAAGTGCTCGAACCCTGAGGACCTGCAAAACCCTTCAACGAGAGCATTTTCTGTTTCAGTCATTCTTTTGCTTTCCGCCCTGAACCCAAGGCACGAGTCGCACACTGCGTGCGCCTCGTCCTGCCCACTACGTCGAGTAGCGAGCAGACCGCGGGGCGCGAGTGCGGTCATCGTGAGTCCCCGCCAAAGAGTGCGACTTGTCTATGGTCAACCGGCGTCAGCTTTGGTTTCGGCTCGTCTGACAGTGGCGGACCCACGATCGCTTGGACCTCGGCGCCGTCAATTCGCCCGTTTTCGAGCAGGATTTCTGCGACCTTGCGCACGGCGTCCGCATGGTCACGCACGACACGGCAGACACCAACGAGGGCCCGTTGCTCGCGTTTCCAGGTGACTTCGGGATCGTCATCGTTAAATAGCTCGATGCCGCACATGACCAGATCCAGACGACCTGCCGTTGGCGATAGCCAACCTTCACCAAATCCAAAAACGTCAGCCTTTGGCGTCAGAAGCTTCTCGGCGGCACCGCCGGCAGCAGCAATTCGCCAATCCCATACGTCGCTCCGTTGGATCGTTGGATCAGTGCGGTAGCTACTGTGGCCATTGCTGGTGCCATACGACCGGTGCTCAGTGCGCAGCTCGGTCACACCTGGCACGTGGTATGGCGATAGTGCAGCCATTACGGCATGCCCCGCCTCGTGGTACGCCACTATCTTCCGGTCGGGTGTCATCGAGCTCCCCTCCGCGTGAGTCCGAGCGCAGCGCGCACGGTCTCGGCTGGATCTGCCGGCACGGCAACGTGTGTCGACTCCGGAGCGAGTACCCGCAGGCAGTCCTCGACCTTCGCGATCGTTAGTTGCCCGACGCGGCGGTGTGGGATTCCGATCGACCTCACATAGTCAGGCCAGCGCTGCCCGGGGATGCCAAGCACTTCGAGGCTTGTCGCCTGCGACACCATGATCGGTGTCACCGCGACTTGCTTCTTCTTTGGACTTGTGGGATTAGTCATCTGTTTCCTCGATGGGTGCCTATCCGCGGTCAGGCGGTGGGCACCGCTATGTGCGGAGCCCAAGGCACGTGAATTAGGCTGATTTCTCGACGTTGAAGGGCTTTGGACGCGACGCGAGATAGATCGCTATTGCGCGGTCGATTCGCTCGGAGATGGCACCACGCACCGGTTCACCGCGAATGCGTTTCGCGATGGTCCGTACGTCGACGTCATCACACAGGACTGAGATTTTTCTCAGTACGTGAATCGGAGCAGCATCTGCGGTGCGAGTCATATGCCGCCATGTTGGCGACATATCCGGAGGTTGGCCCCCACGACAATCTACTTCGATTTGCTTGGGGGTACCGGTTGATCAGGTCCACGACGGGGAACAAACTCATCGCCGTCTTTGGCCAGGGTCACATGGGATACGGCCAAGTCGTGATGCAGTCCCTTGCCGGACACGAGCCGCCCATCGATCAACCTGAAGCGTTGCACCCCATGCTTTCGCAGCGCAAGTCGAACGATCTCTTCTTCCGCAGCTATGACTTCTGATGCACGCGGCATCTTGTTCGGCATTTGACTATCTGGCCAATGGCCGCCAAGTAGCGATATCACCGCCAACTCGCGCGGAGTGAGAAATCGGGTCGTGCCGTCCTTCCGTCTTGGAAGATTGATCGGCGGCATATAGTCCCACCGAAAAACGAATATCGACCTGCTGTCGTTATGTAGTTTCGACGGTGGAATGTTCTTCAGGTATGGCTTGATTGGCTCCAACATGCGGCGTCCACCTAAGTGAACCAGAAGCTGCGTGTACGCACCTTCCCAGTAGGGACCGAACGGGGCGTCATCACTCGTGCCGCTAACGAAGGCGTCGAACTGAGAAATGGCCGACTTGAGCTCTCGAAAGACCTTCAGCGCGCGCTTCTCGCGCGACCAGTCAAGCACAGTGTTGCCATCAGTACGCACACATATCTCAAGGCGGGGATTCCACTCTTTTCCAAATATCCGGCGAAACTCATCTAGGCACGCTTCCCGAACAGCCTGGCGGATCTTCTTGGGTTCCGATTCTCGTTTTCCGCACTTCACCATGTCACAATTCGAGTTTCGCATGGCGGCGGAAAGTCCCGAACCAAATTGAAGCCGGCCGTTCATGGCCGCACCTCGAACCGGTCCCAGGAGGGGGGCCTAACGGATAGGCCCCCCATATATTCGGCAGGAATCTTCCTGCTTCTGGCCGAACATCCCGGGTCAGTGCATACTGAGGGCATGTTCCTCGCTGCCGAGACACTGACCGCATCGTCAACCGTAGGGCTCACGGTGGGGCAGTTGTTCGCTATCCTAGGCAGCATCATCGGTTCCGCAGCACTTGGCGCGTGGTGGCTGTCAGGCAGATTTGCCTTGTTGGCGACCAGGGACGACCTCAAGTCGCTGGATAACAAGCTGGACGCGAGGACACAGCCACTGGCGACCAAGGAAGATCTCAAGTCGCTTGAGAACAGGCTGCAGTCCACCGACACCAAAGTGCAGGGCATTGCCATTGATGTCGCCGTTCTGAAGGCCCTTAGCGAGCGACGAGTAGAAGACTCGCCGTTGCGGGCGAAGGCGTCTGGCGCGTAGTTCATGACGTCACCGGCTTCCGCGCCAACTTGCGCAAAGTCGGGGCCGCCTCGGTGAGTGCCATACTGGCCACTTCGCAGGCCTTCTGCGCAATCTCCGCCTGTTTCTGGGAAGCGACACCGAGCGTCATCTCATCGTGCAGACGTTGAATCTGCGCCGCCGCATTCGTCACTAGGACGCGAAGGCCAAGAATGGTTTCGCGGTCGGTCATGCCGCCACCTCCGCCTTCGCTTCGTGCTCTACGATGCCGTAGTAGTATCGAAGCAGCATTCTTCCGCACGCAATAGCCCTCCGGCGCTGGGCTTTGGTCTGTCCCTTACGGACAACGATTCGACTCGGCTTGCCGGATTTGTAGGGCGTAACACCGACTCCTACGCGACCGACAGGCCACCCGTCGATCAGAGACTCGTAGATTTCGATCACGACGCACCTTCCGTTTCGTTCGAAGCCGCATCGTCGGATTCGGGCTCTTCGCCGTCTTTCTCGTCATCCATCACCATTTCTCGCGTCAGCTTCGCTAGCTCGGTGCCTTGCTCGAGCAGGACGATTGCGCCACAAAGCGCCTTGCCAATCTCCTGCGTATCCAGCTCTAGTTCGATCGGGTTCGCTGAGTCGAGCGTGTCGCAAACGGTGCCATTCCTGCCAATTCCGTGGCTCAACGCCAGTGCGCACACCTTCATGATCGCCAGCGAGACCTCACGAACGCGGCTTTCCGCTGTAACGTCGTCAACCTCGTTCACGTAGAGACCGCACGACGTCAGGTTCTCAAAGAGCTCGGCTAGCTCGGTGGTCTTGACGAAGTCTCGTTCGCTCTTGTTCAGATACATGACACCACCTCCGCCAGCTTCGCGACTGCGCCGTCAGGGTGCCGGGCAACCCACGTGGTCAGTTCATCAACATCAATGATCGGCACGCCGGTCACGATGGTGGGTTCGTATTCTTCGCCGTCGAGCATCTCGCTGTGGCCAAGGGAAGGGCGTCTATTCTCTGTTTGCATCGCACAATCCTCCGTTGCAGCTCATGTGCTGCCGGCTGCCTCCGACCGAAGTCAGGAGCAGGTGGGCAGAGCACGAACCGATCAGGACTGTCGACGCTTGCGCTCGGCGTTCAGGTCAACGACGGCGCTTCGAGCAAGCCGCCGAGCCTCGAGTTCAGCGGCAATACGAGCCACCGTCGACCACTCACCGGCAGCCGTTGCCCCTGTCAACGCTGCAGCGAGTGCGACTTCTACGGCGTCGTGATTGCCCAATGAATGCCCATCTGGATGGGTCTGAGGCTCGACTTCACGCGATTTGGCTTCGTGATTTCGGCTACTTACGGGCTCGTGCGGGAACGCTGCGGCTTTTAAATCCTCCGCGTCTGCCATTCCGCCAAGGGGCCTTAATAGTCTGAGGCCCAGCCTCTTTAGCCGATCTCGCGACGTCGCGGTAGCAGTTACGGAGCTCGTATCCACAATGTGCAGGGTCGGTCCGCTATCCAAGCTACCCCGCTTGGAACGGGCGTTCAGTGACGGCCCCATACGAGCGCCGAGCGCGGGCACGGCTAGGCCGTCCGCAGCGCTTGTTCCGCAAGCGCGAAGGCACCAAAGATGCCCGATTGCGTGCCGAGTCCGGGAGCGACCACGTAGTCGTTCACCTGAGCCCGAGTCAACTCGGGCCGCACTACGTAACCAGCGAGCGCCTCGATGAGGGCAGCACGGACCTTTGGCAATCGCGCCGAAGCCATGACCCCTCCGCCGACGACGATTCTCTCGGGCGAGAGCACCAAAACTGCCGTGGCGAGGCCAACCCCGAGGTATCTCGCGGCCCAGTCAAAGACCGGATCGTCAGGGTCGAGAGACTCCCCTCGCCTACCTGTGCGTCGAAGGATCGCCGGACCGGAAATCAATCCTTCGAGGCAGCGCCCATGGTACGGGCAACTGCCTTCAAAGCGATCCAGCTCGCCCGAAGCGTTGCGCAACGCTGGCAAGGGAATGTGCCCGATCTCAGGATGCATCAGGCCGTGCAAGGGTTGACCGCGCACAAGGACACCGCCACCAACGCCCGTGCCGACGGTCACATAGAGAACGACGCCACATCCCTTTGCTGCGCCCCATCGCGCTTCCCCCACGGCTGCCACGTTGACGTCAGTGTCGATGGCAATCGGAATGGGAAAGCGCTTGGCGAGATACCTACGAAACGGGAACCCTGCCCACCCCGGCTTAGGGGTTGCCAACAAGGAACCATAATTCTCGCCGTCCCGCAGCTCGAGCGGACCGAACATTCCGACTCCGAGCGCCACGATCGGCTGCCGTTCAAAGAACGCACAGACATCCAGCATCGTTTGATGCGGTTCGCGGGTGTCGATGCGAACCTCGTCGACCAATCGGTTTGGCGCATAGCCGATCGAGCAAACGAACTTGGTCCCGCCTCCCTCGATAGCCCCTAGCAACGGCTTACGATCTTCGGCAGCAACGTCAATCGACTGGAGGGTCTTGGTGCTGGTCATGCCGCCCCAGAATACGATAACGGTGTTCCGCTTAGCGCGCTTTTCATCTTCAGCGACTCGACCGCGCCGATTCGCGGTACTAGTACCCGCGGATGCAAGGACGTGTTCTCGTGGTTGCTGGCTCCGATTCAGGCGGCGGAGCGGGGATCCAAGCCGACATCAAAACGATTACGGCGCTCGGGGGCTATGCCGCCACTGCTATCACGGCGCTCACGGCCCAGAACACGTTGGGTGTATTCGGTGTCATGCCGGTGCACCCCGACTTTGTCGCGCAACAGATGGATCTGGTTCTGTCCGATATCGGCGCGGACGCCATCAAGACCGGGATGCTTCACTCGGCGGACGTGGTCGAGGTAGTCGTCCGAGTGTTGGAGCGACGCGCTCCCAACGTGCCGCTCATCGTCGATCCAGTGATGATCGCTAAGGGTGGGACGTCTCTGCTTGACGCGGCTGCGCTGCACGTGGTGCGTCGACACTTGATCCCCCGCGCCGCACTAGTCACACCAAACACGCCAGAGGCTGCTGCGCTCGCGCAGCTGGATGTTGAAACGGAAGCCGACATGAGTGCCGCCGCCGACGCGATTCTCGGTCTGGGCGCAGGCGCCGTGCTGATCAAGGGCGCGCATCTCCCCGGGGACGAAATCCTAGACCTCTTACGCACAGCGGATGGGGAGCAGCTAGAATTTCGGCAGAGTCGCATCGACACACGATCGACCCATGGAACGGGTTGCACGCTCGCTAGCGCGATCGCCGCCGGCATTGCCGAAGGCTTGACGCTGCGCGATTCGGTAACGCGCGCCGAGGACTACGTACGCAAGGCGATTTTCAATGCCCCAGGATATGGGCACGGCCACGGGCCGCTAGACCACGCACACCCGACTCGGATGCACACAGGCCCGGCATCCGAATTACACTAACGGGCTTTAGGCGGCGGAAATTTAGGCCGTTTCCTGATGGAGGGGGCTCCGCCGATCATTTGAAATTGACTTTCAATATCCCCTGATCCATTCTCAGCCCGGTCAGACATGAATCTTGCCAACATCGACTTGGGTGCGACGGTTACAGTTCAGAGCATTGGTGGGCATGGGTCGTTTCGCCGTA
>JBLNFG010000265.1:0-3091 GCA_050263495.1 Myxococcales bacterium
TGGTCACTGCCGCGGAACCCGAACCAGGAACAGTACGCGCGCGAGGCAATTTCGCGCTTTCCGAGCAGGAGCTTGTCTTGTTCACCGGAGATCTCTTGCCACACGTTCTTGTTACCGGTAAGCGCCGCGCGGTTCTGATCGACGTACGCAATCTTGACGGTCTCACCGACCTTGAGGCTGCCGGCATCCGGCGCTTCCTGATCGACCAACATCCGAAACAGGGTCGTCTTGCCGGCACCATTCGGCCCAATGATGCCGACGATGCCACAGCGTGGAAGCTTGAACGTTAACTCGTCGATCAGCAGACGATCGCCGTAACCTTTGCAC
The DNA here is from genome assembly GCA_050263495.1 of Myxococcales bacterium. Classification (GTDB taxonomy): domain Bacteria; phylum Myxococcota_A; class Polyangia; order Polyangiales; family Polyangiaceae; genus FEN-1139. The sequence goes on from JBLNFG010000265.1 coordinate 328, forward strand.
AGTTTGTCGGCCTCGATCACTAAGTCACCAAGGCGTGGCCCAGGCGGAATGCTGATCTCCGCCGGATCCGCCAAGCCCTTATTGGACTTCGCCAGCAGATCTTCGTAGGCGGCGAGGCGCGCCTTGCTCTTGGTTTGGCGAGCACGTGGCGATGCACGCACCCACTCGAGCTCTTGCTTGAGCTTACGTTGACGCGCGCTCTCCTGCTTTTCCTCGGAAGCGAGCCGGGCGCTCTTCTGTTCGAGCCAGCCCGTGTAGTTGCCCTTGTACGGGTAACCACGACCGCGGTCGAGTTCGAGGATCCATCCCGCAACATTGTCGAGGAAGTAACGATCGTGCGTTACTGCCACGACCGTGCCCTTGTAGTCGTGCAGAAACTTCTCGAGCCACGCGACGGATTCCGCGTCGAGGTGGTTCGTGGGCTCGTCGAGCAGCAACATGTCCGGACGACTCAACAGCACCTTCGCGAGTGCTACGCGACGCCGCTCACCGCCCGATAAGACAGCAATCTTGGCGTCGAGCGGCGGTAGTCGCAGGGCGTCACACGCGAGTTCGAGCGCTGAATCCAGGCTCCACGCATCCACGGCATCGATCTGATCTTGCAGGGCGGCTTGCTGGGCAAGCACACGCTCCATTTCGTCATCGCTGAGCGGCTCGCCGAGTTTGGCGCTCAGCGTATCGAAGTCGGTGAGCAAGCGACGAATGTCCGAGACCCCTTCCTCGAGGGCGTCCTTCACCGTTTCGGCGGCACCAAGATCAGGCTCCTGCGCAAAGTATCCGATCTTGGTGCCCGGCGCGGGATGCGCTTCACCGGCGAATTCGGTATCCACGCCTGCCATGATGCGCAACAGCGACGATTTGCCCGAGCCGTTGCCGCCAATGACGCCAATTTTTGCGCCGTGGAAGAACGCCAGCGTGATGTTCTCGAGGACCTTCTTGTCCGGGGGATGGACTCGAGTGACCTCTTGCATCGTAAAAATGAATTCAGCCATGGCGTCTCGCCTTTCGATCCTTGGGTTGGTGCGCCGCGGCAACGTTGCGGCACGAATTGGGGGGGCGGCGCGGGGACTTAGCATGAACTGCCCCGCTTCGACAGCCGTCGCGCTGCAATCTTCCGTCACGACGAAAGGACGCAGTTTTCCCGGTCTCCCGCCGAGGTACCGGGCACACTGAGCTACGTTTCCGGAGAGCGAGATCCCCAATGCCAAACCGTCGGTTGCTCGAGGCTCGTACGTCGCGCTTAGGTGTTCTGGTCGCCACCGCGCTCGCGAGTGTGGTCGCCCTCGGCGTCGCTTGCGACGACAAGAAGAGCGCCAGTACTGCGACGCCACAAACCAACCCAATCAACCAAGGCAATCAGGCCAACCAGAGCAGTTCGCAGATTGAGGGCTGGCAGGATGCAACGGCTCCCGCAAATCTCGATGCCACGCAGGCCTGCGCGCTGTTCCAGCGCGCGCTTTGCGAACGCAAGAACGAATGCGGCATTGCCACGGAGGACTGCACCAAGGCAATGGCAAATTGCCCAGACACCCTGTTCGCGCCTGGTTCGACGCGGGAACCGAAGTCCACCTGGGACTGCGCGTTCGTGATTCGAGGCTATGCGTGTGAAGAGCTCTATCTCCGCCGGAATCCCGCTTGTGTGAGTGGCGGCAGCCGGAAGCTTGGCGAAGCGTGTATGTCGCCTGCACAATGCGCGTCACTCGCCTGCGACGGCAGCGCCAGCGCTTGCGGAAAGTGCCTGCCTAGGCTCGGCAAGAACCAGAGTTGCCTCTCTGCCGAGGGGCGTCCGACGGCCGCGTGCGAACCAGGACTGACGTGCAACACGGAAACAAAGACGTGCGTGGATGCTCCTGCAAAGAGTTTCGCCGAGGTGGACGGCGCAGGACTTGGTGTTGGTGCGGAGTGTGTTCCGGCGCGCGACGCGTGTGCGGACGGGCTGTACTGTTTGGACGAAGGCACGGGCGAGGGGAAATGCACCCCGAGAATCGCCGAAGACCAACCCTGTACGACGTCCATGGCCTGCGTCGAAGGCACGTACTGTTATCAAGAGGGAAGCAGCTGTCTAAAGCTTCCGGAACTCGGTAAACGTTGCGGCAACGATGTAGAAACCGGGAATGCCTTTCATTGCACGAAGGACGCCTACTGCGACGTCGAGACGCATCTCTGCACGGAGCTGCCCGGCGCGGGCGAGCCGTGCGCGGCAACACTGTTGAGCGGCGGATTCAACGTGTGCGCGCCGAGTGCCATCTGCGACGGGTCAAGCAATCCACCTGTGTGCAAGGCACTCGGAACGGCCGGTGATCGCTGCAGCGGCGACGAGGAATGCCAGACCCATTTGCGCTGCCAATGCGGTAAGCCCAATGACAATTCACCGTCCGATGCTGACGCCGGTGCGCCACTGGACGGCAGTGTCCTCGAGGGATCGGATGCAGCAGATGCACTCGACGTGGACTGGCAACCCAAGGGACGCGACGGGCAAACGGACTCAGAAACGGGTGCGTGCACCAAGGTGTGCACCCTGAGCCAAAGTGCGGGCAAGAGTTGCGTCAATCCAGGCGAGAGCTGTGACGCGGCTTCCACGTGCAAGGAGGGCACGTGCCAATCGAATCCGAGCCAGAAGCTGCATCAAAGCTTGTGTGGGAACTAGTTCCGGTCGTCAGAAATTTGGCCAAGGTTAGGCGGATCGTGTAGGTGACGGCAATGATTGAAGCTACGCCATGGCAAGGCCGTTCGCATCCAGGTCCACGTGCGTTGCCGCTGAGTT
>JBLNFG010000266.1:0-4396 GCA_050263495.1 Myxococcales bacterium
GCGCAAAGGACGACTATAGTGGCGCCTGTGTCGGACTACCGGACGGAAGAGCTTCGAGGCGTGCGCTTTTTCGAAGGGTTGAAACCTGCCGCCCTCGAACTGATCGCCAACGTGGCAGTCGAAGAGCACCATGCATCGGGCACGAAGCTTTTCAGCCACGGCGACCCCGGAGATCGACTGTATTTGATCCTCGAGGGTAAAGTGCGCATTAGCCGCGAGCTGCCGGGCATGGGGGAAGAAGCACTCGCTGTGCTGGGTCATGGGCAAGTGTTCGGCGAGATGGCGTTGCTCGACGAATCGCCCCGCTCTGCCGACGCCATCGTTCACGAACGATGCCGTCTTCTTGCGATCCCGAAGGATGCCTTCGATGACCTGCTGTTTCTGCACAAGGATCTCGCCTATGAGGTCCTTCAGAGCTTCGTCCGGCTCCTGACCGCTCGGCTGAGAGAGACGAACGACAAGCTCACGTTCCTCACCTTCAGCGGCAAATTCTGAACAGTTACAAGTCATTGCCGAAGAGTGGGGTGCGCTGTGCGAAGTCTTTCGGCTGCAAATTTGACGCACCAACACCCGTTCAGTATGCTCACTGGCCTATGCAGGGGCTAACCAAGCGCCAGGAGCAGACTCTCGATTTCATTCGCCGTTCCATCAACGAGCGCGGTTACCCGCCGACGTTGCGTGAAATTGGCGAGCACATGGGGATCCGCTCCACCAATGGCGTGAACGACCACCTGCGCGCACTCGAGCGCAAGGGCTACCTCCGTAGAGAGGACATGAAGAGCCGTGCGCTCAAGCTAGTCGACTCCGGTGCGGCACTGGCGAGCAGTCTGCCGGAGAACGACGCCATGCCGGACGCGGAGGATCGTACCGACGAACAACTCGTCGAGATCCAGGTGCTTGGCCGCGTCGCGGCGGGGTTGCCACTCCTCGCTCAAGAGAACGTCGTCGATACGGTGAAGATCGATCGCATGTTGGTGCGCGGAGGCCGCGACGTGTTCGGGTTGCGGGTTACTGGCGACTCGATGATCGAAGCGGGAATCTTCAGCGGCGATTACATCTTCGTGCGCAAACAGGCCACTGCCGAACGCGGAGAAATCGTTGTCGCGTTGATCGGCGATGAGGCGACGGTGAAGTACTTTTACCCCGAGCGCGACTACGTCCGATTCCAGCCCGCAAACGCCCGCATGGCGCCAATCTTGGTGCGCGCGTCCGACTTCAAAGCGACCATGTTGCTTGGCAAGGTCGTGGGCGTGTTCCGCCGTATCTGAGACGCTTAGCGACTGAGACGCTTAGCGACTGAGGCGGCGGCAACGGCAGCTGGCTGTGTCAATCCAAGCCGGCCGACCTTTATCGAAGCGCGACGAAACGCGAGCCCATAAAGTCGAGCAGGGCTCGGCCTTTCGGTTGACGGCACCGATACCAAATTGGTAGCGTCCGGCGTCGTTCCCATGTGGCTTGCGAGAGTCCGGATGCAACCTGAACCAGTCTTTTCCACGAAGCAGATCTGGTTGATCTGCCGTCGCGGCGCACCGGTGCTCGTTGCTCTCGGCGTTGGGTCGTTGTTGCTGGGTTGCGGCAACGTGCTCTATTCCTATCGAGCCAATGGTGCGGCGTCGACGCTGGAGCAAGCTCAGAAGGCAGGGGCAGAGCGGACCGCATTGTATGAGTACACGCTGGCGTCGGAATACCTGCGAAAGGCCATGAGCGAGGCATCCGAAGCAGACTATGGGGACGCCTGCGAGCTCGCGCAGCAAGCCGATGGTTACGCGGAATTGGCGCTGAAGAAGGCACGCTGGCGTCAGGGGACGCCTCGCGACGCTGTGCAGACCTTGGAAGCTACACCACCGAATGCGGCGACGATGCCGAGTTCGGGCTCAAGCACAGGCGGGGTTCACAGGTGAGGCGCGGCGCGACGGGAACCCTGTGGCTGACGGCGAGCTTGAGCTTACTCGCGCCTGCCTGCGTTGATACGAACGTGCTCAAGGGGCAGCTCGAAAACGTGGCAAAGGTAGCAGCGAACGCCAAACTAAACGGCGCGGATCGTTGCGCTCCCCGGGAATTGGCGCTTGCGGAGAGTCATGTGCACTTTGCGCAGCTCGAACTGGCGCAAGGCTTTCCGTCGACGGCCGAGAAGCATTTGATGATCGCCAGCCCCAACGCAACCGCGGCACTCGCTTTGTCTCCGCCCGACGTTTGCATATTGGTGCTCGACCGCGACGATGACGGAATTCCTGATTCCGAAGACAAGTGCCCTGATAAGCCGGAGAACTATAACGGCTTCGAGGACGTCGATGGTTGTCCGGAGGATCCCGACTCCGACGGTGACGGGCTCGTCGACTCGAAAGACAGTTGTCCGATCGATCCGGAGGATTTGGACAAGTACCTCGACGCGGACGGGTGTCCAGAGCTCGACAATGACGCGGATACCGTCCTCGACCCCTCGGACCAATGCCCACTCGAGCCTGAGGACCCAGATGGTTTCGAGGATGAGGACGGCTGTCCCGATCCGGATAACGATCAGGATCAGGTAATCGACGTCGAAGACCAGTGCCCGAACGAAGCTGGCTCGACTGACAGCGACCCACGCGGATGTCCGAAGAAACCCGCGCTAGCCGTCATCACGGATTGCGAGGTCAAGATTACCGAGCAGATCCATTTCGAGTACAATAAGGCACTCATTCGACCGGACAGCTTCCCCGTGCTCGATGCAGTCACCGAGATTTTGAAGAAAATGCCGAAGGTGAAGCTCGAAATCCAAGGCCACACTGACAACCGCGGAACTGCCGCCTACAATCTAGGATTGAGCGATCGACGGGCTGCGTCAGTGGTGAAGTATTTGGTTGAACATGGAATTGAAACCGATCGGCTCTCTTCCCGCGGATATGGGTTCGAGCGGCCGATGGTACCTAATGATACTGACATCAACCGAGCCCTGAACCGCCGCGTCCAATTCGTACGTACCGAAGGAGAAAAAGAAGGTTGCGGCCAGCAGGAGAACCAGAAATAGTCTACACCTCGCCATACACGAGCCTTTCCCCCTTGCGTGCTGGAGCATCTCTTGTGACCCCTCGATTCATCGTTCGCCTAGCCCCCGCCCTCGTTGTTTCCGCCCTCGCGTTCTCTGCGGCTGCAGGAACCAAAGATGCGGCTGCCACCGCCAAGATCGACGAGGCTATCAACGTCCATTACTTAGCCACCGACTTCAACAAGGCGGAAGCTCAGTTGCTGGGCGTGGTTAAGGCCTGTGGAAAGGACTGCAGCCCGCCCGTGCTGGCCCGTGCTTGGATGTACGTTGGGTTGGTCCGCGGCAGTGGCAAACAGGATCTCCCCGGCGCAAGAGAGGCCTTCAACAAAGCCAAAGAGTCTGATCAGAGCGTCCAGCTCGACTCAGCACTCGCTACTCCGGAGGTTCAAACGGAGTTCGATGCGATATTTGGCGGGGGGGGAGCAAAAGGCAAACCGGCAGCAGCCGCACCCGCAGCTGCAACCAATCCTGCGGCGAGTGGAGCACCAGCCCCAGCGGGTGACGGCAGCGTGGAGTGCAACGTCGATCCCGATTCAGAGATCGAGATGCGTCGGCCAATCCCACTCAGTTGTACCGTCCCAGCCGGCGCTACAAAAGCCGTACTCGCATACAAGGAATTCGGCGGGTCACAGTTCGTCAACCTGCCAATGCCGGTTCAAGACGGCACGGCCAAGGTCGCTATCCCGTGCAGCGCGACGAAGATGATGGGCAAGCTCGCGTACGTCATCCTGTTCAAAGATGCGAACGGCGCGACGCTCGGCTCCGTTGGATCACTCGAACAACCGGGGCACCTGAATATCGTGCAGTCGACGATTCAGGCGCCGCCCGCTTTTCCCGGAGAGGCACCGCCCGCACGCTGCGCAGAAGAAGTCGAATGTCCCCCTGGCTTGCCGGGGTGTTCGCCCACAGGCGGCGGCGGTTGGGGCGACGCATGCACGCCAGCCGAGCCGTGCAAGAAGGGGCTCTTCTGTCAATCCGGAACGTGCGAGAACGCCCCCTCGTGTGAGAGTGACAGCGACTGCGACAGCGGCCGCTGCAACGACGGCTTCTGTGAGATGAGCGACTCGTCCGGTGGCGGCGGCTCTGGCGGATTCAAGAAGATCTGGGTGGGGCTCCACTTTGCTCCGGATGTGTACCTCTTCAGCAGTGCGAAAGGGGTCTGCAGCATCGACAGTCTAGGGAGTCACGACTACAGCTGTTACGAGCTCAATTCCGCCAAAACCCCTCTCTATAACGAGCTCGACTCCGTTCCCCGAGAGGCATGGCAGAGTGCTGGCGTTCCGACCTATGTCGATCCGGCGCGGGGAAGTGAGGGTCGCGGGCAAGTTAATGGTGGCCCACGGTTGGCGACGATGCGGATTCTCGCGTCCT
>JBLNFG010000267.1:0-4236 GCA_050263495.1 Myxococcales bacterium
CGGCATGAGCTGGCATAGCCCGTCCATACAGTAACGATAGGGACGGCATGAGCTGGCATAGCCCGTCCATACAGCACTATAGGGACGGCATGAGCTGGCATAGCCCGTCCATACAGCAACTATAGGGACGGCATGAGCTGGCATAGCCCGTCCATACAGTAACTAGGGCGATGCGGGGTTGGCTTGGACCGTACTGACGGCTACTACCGCGATCGGGCAAGTTGGCTCACGGCGCACTGACGGCAATGATGATCGCGACCGAAGAGGCACCGAGCTCGCCGACGGCACCGAGCGCGACGCAGGACTCTCGTACGTTCTCGGTTTCGTTTTGGTCGGTGTGACTGACTGCTGCCGTCGATTTAGGGAGTGTGCGACTGCGCGGGAGTCGAACGCAGCGCTATCGACGTTGGTTTCTGCAGCTACGCGCTCGTTTGACTCAATGTCGACGCAACTCGGACAAAATCGGCAAAGTCTACTTCATGGTGTTTTCAGCGACCGCACCCTGTAGTTTCCGCAGTTCTGCGAGACGCGCGAAACCTGACTGACCCCATGGGAAACCCCATGGCCTCAGCCAATCGCCCTAACGTCGATCGAAGGGATCAATCGGGCTGTAGTGCAGTGTGCAATTGCCGTACTAGTTGCACGCTGCTACGAGGCGTGGCCCTATGCATCATCTCGCGACTGGTTCGTTGATCGCTCTGATTCTGGTTACTGGTTGCTCAACTTCGGTCACTTCTGCGCCGGGAGCGAACGCCGGCAGTAGCAGTTCCGGGACGAGCAAGACACCGAACGGCGGCAGTACGAGCACCAGTGATACCGGCGTGGGAGGGGCAAGCGTTACGAGTCCCACCAGCTCGGCGGGTGGACAAGGTGCGACTGGGACTAACGTCGGCGGCGCGGTCATCAAGACGGCTGGGGACGGCGGGACATCGGCGACATCCATCGCGACCGGCGGCGCGAGTGATTCGGCAATGGGTGGTAGCGCGACGGGCTCGACGTTGGGCGGTGCAACGCAGGTCGCCACCGGCGGAATGCCCGCAGCGGCCGGAGCCGTGAGTACCGGCGGCGCGAGCGCAAGCGGCGGAACCCCAACCGGCGGAACCAGCGCAAGCGGCGGCAGTGCACCGTGCGTGTGCGTGAATCCGCACCTTGCCACCTGCCAGGCCAGTTGCGACTCAGGAACCTGCAAGACCTCGGTGATTCCAGAGCTAGGCGCTGCCCGCCAAAGCGGCGATAAAGCGAATACCTTGCCTCGCACGGGATTCTGGGATAGCGAAGGGAACGCGTATGTCGCCTATCCGCAGGATTGGATACCGTACAGCATCAGTCTTCAGCGGTTGGATGCCAACGGAGCGTTCCTGACGAGTGCTGCTGCGTTCTACGCGCTGCCCGGCGACACCGTGAGCGTACAGGAGCTTGCGGTCGCCTTCGACGGCAGCAAGGTGGGGCTCCTTTGGCACGCGGGACATGGTGAGGGGGGCGTCGCGAATGGTGTCGGCACCGTGGACTTCGCCACCACGACTACGGCAGGCACCGCCAGCACTCCAATCACTCTCAACGAGGGCGTTCTTTACGGCAAGAACCCTGGCCATGCCGCCCCGTTGGCCCTTTATCCCCTTGGTTCTAACCTTTGGGCCACCATCACGAACTTTGGTGACGGACTCGGGTACACCTGGCGCGGTTACGTGATTAATGCCGTCACGCCGGCGCCCAATCCTAGCTTCGCCGAGTTCGCCGGCAGCCCAGCTTCCATCGCGCGCAGCAATGGCTGGGCAATTCCGCAAGCATCCGCCGTGGTCAACAACACCCTGTTCGTCACAGGGTACGATTGGACCTGGTCACCTTCAACGACTCCGATCAATTTGCTCTGTAATCGATACGATTTGCGCAGCTTTGCGCCGCTGACGCCGCTCTCCCTGCAGCTTTCGGTCAACTCGATCCTTCCGAACAGCACGTACCAGCGCACGCCCGTCATCGCCAAGTTGGGCAATCGCCTGGCGGCGTTCTGGACCGAGTTTACTGCCGAATCGTTCGATACCAGCTCGCTCCACCTGGGGTCAGCTCAATTCGAGGAGAATGGCAGCGCCGTGGTCGCCCCGACTGCCGTCAAGTCTCGGTTGATCCCCAAGGCGTTGGTGGAGACGCCAAGCGGCGCAGGCCTGTTCATTGCCGCTCGCGTCGACGCTTCTGGAGCTACCCCGACGTTCACGCTCGTCGCGCAGCGCATCGACGCCAATCTGAAGTTCGTGGGCTCCGAGTACGCCATCAACGACGCGAGTACCTCCGAACCGACGCGCGTCGAGGCGCACCGCTCCCCCAACGGCAGGTTGGTGCTCGTCACCTTCCGGCAGGACTTCGCTCAGCATCGAATCCTGCACGCCGATCTGTGTCAGTAACGCCAGCGCGCGCGGACACACGCCTCGTTTAGGCGCTCTCCTCCTGAGCAAGAGAGCGCCTTAGCCCCAACAAACCGGTGTTCCTGGTGGGCTCGCCACAGTAGACCCAGGGCCACCCGATAGGTTCCTTCGCGTGGACTCGCCGTCTGGCGTGGCAAACACGACGTCAGCGCTGCCGAGGTCTCCGATGGCTACGCGTGGCTGGAACTCGAGGCACTCGGGGTCGAATGCTTGTGCTTCAGCTCTGGGCTCTCCGCGACGGCCATGCCTACCAGGCGAAGACCTTCGGCAAAGTGCTTGACCCCAAGCCGAACGAGTTCGGGATGCTCCGCGCCCACGTCGGGATAGCCAAGGCCATTCGGATCGGTTTGCACGTTGCCCCAGTTGGCGAACAGGCGACCCCACTCGCTGCGCAGCGCCTCTTCGACGCGCGGCTTGCCGTAGAATGGATACCAGAACAAATCGTGGTAACCGACGCTTGCTACGTAAGCCCAGGGCGCGAGCCATGTCTTGAGCGACCACTCGACGGGTTTCTTCAATGGACCCCAATAGATCCGATGTTGGTTGCGCGACGCAAACGTCATCTGCTTGAACGGGCCGTCGAAGTGCCAGTTCTCTGCGCCAGCATCCACATCGCCGACGATTTCGATATCTCGCGGGTCGCCGACGCCGAGTCCAAGCTCGTGAGCTAAGCGGACGAACTTGATGTCGCGCAAGGGATCGAACCCCATCAGCTTGGCGGCAACGGCGTCGATGGCGACTTGGTCCGAGGACGCGAGCAACACGTTCTTGACGTGGGGAACCATGCAGCGCGGGCCCGGGCCGTCGCCGGCGAAGGTGCCGTCCATCACTGCAAACACGCCGCGATGGATGCGCTTCTGAATCATCAGCAGATCGACCAAGGTCTCGTGAATCACCGGATGCGTCCAGTGGCGGTGCTCATTCAGCAACCCGCCGAACGCGTTCTTCATCGCCCCGGTCGTCGTGGTAAAGACGTGGGTCTTGACCGTGGGCAAATGGATGATGTTCTCACCGATGAAGCGCTTCGGGATCCGGAAGCCCTTTGGGTACACCTGATTCAGACACAGGAACTTGTCCGCCAAGTCACCTACGGCATCGCGCACGTGGATCCATTCTTCGCCTTCGTAAAGATGAACGTTTCGTAGGCCGTGGGTTTGCACCACGTCGATCTGTTTGTTTTCGCGCTCACCGAGATGTGCGTCGATGACCACGGTGCGATTGTGGCAAGCATGCATCAGTGACGGATCGTACCCATCGCGCTTCATTCCCGCGATCACGCCTTCGAGTTGCCACGGTGTGGTGGAAGAGCCCGGATAGAAGAAATGCCAAGAGATGTTGACCTTGAGCGCGGTATCGGCGGTCTTATCGATGACCGTCTGATACTCAGCCAAGTTCATCAGTCGGTGGTAGTCTTCGAGCACCGTGCGGGGGGTGGTTCGAACAATTGCAACTTTGGAACGCGCCATGCGTCCGAGCCTTGCGTGGTCCGCATCAATGGGCAACCCGGTGCACGGACTCTCCACAGCAACTCCATTCTTCTGTCCAAGACAACGCCACCCTTCGGCGCGGATTGAGCCTGCCCGCGGCCAGATCTTTGGATCTCTCCACGAAATCTTCACACAGTGAACCCGTGCCCGGAGCTGGAGCTCGGCGACTCCAGTCGTGAACAGTCAGTCTTGTTTGGTTTGTTCGTCGCGCAAACGCAAGGTGCGAAGGTTCGTCCAGATCCGCAACTCGAGCCGACGCGGGAAGCGACGGTGACAGACCCAGCCACGGTGACAGACCCAGCCACGGTGACAGACCCAGCCACGGTGACAGA
>JBLNFG010000268.1:0-6138 GCA_050263495.1 Myxococcales bacterium
GAATGCTCGCGCGAATTGGCCTCGGCCTGCTTTTGTTTAGAGCGGCGCGCAATACATTGATGTGCCGTAACAACGGCAGCTCTCGGTTGGGTGGCAGACGTCACCCGCTGCAATCTCAGACGTCGAGCCGCGGTCGCCAGACCACGTTATCGCGCTGCTGCGCCCTGCTGTTCGTCTTCTGCCTAACGCTGCTCACACGGAGTGTGCATGCCGAAACGGCACCCCTCGAAGTCGTGGTGCAAGGCAACGAGCCGGCACTGCGACGGCTCACGCGCGATCCGTCTCTACCGGGCACGGTCATTACTCGCGAGCGACTGACGGCCCCCGGCCTGCAAACGCAAGAGCTCTTGCGATCCCAACCCGGCATATTCGTCACTGAGACGGGAGGAGTCGCGGCCCCCGCCACGGCAACGATCCGCGGCGCGTCCGCAGCAGACATGCCCGTCTACTTGGGCGGAGTGCGCCTGAACGACGAGGTGGGAGGCAGTGCTGATCTCTCGATGGTGCCCTTATGGCTCATCCAGCGCGTGGAAATCTACCGGGGTCACGCGCCGATCGAGGCAGATCGGTTGGGCACCGCGGGCGCGATCTTCTTCGATCCCAGAGTACCCAATCATCCGCAAGCCGGCGTGGGCAGCAGTGCTGGGTCGTGGGGGACCAATCATGCCTGGGCCTACGCAGGTTCCAAAACGGGAGCGTTCGGATACCTGTTTGGCATCAACGGACTTCACGCGACCAACCGCTACCCCTACCGCGACGACGCCGGAATGACCATGAGCGGCGGCGCGTCACGCACGCAGGCTCGCGAGAACGCCGATGTTTCGCGAGTCGATGCGTGGATGCTTTCACGTTACGAGTTCGGAAGGGGTGCGCACGTCGATTTCATCGCGAACGTTGCCGATCGCGAACAAGGTGTCCCGAAGCTGGCCCTCTTGCCGTCGAGAATGGCCCGGCAACGCACGTCTCGGCGCCTTGCGGCGTTGGATCTACGTATTCCATTCGGCGGTCGTTTCTTGCTCCACGCTCAAACCAGTGTGTTGCGAGGCCAAGAACACTACTCCGATCCGCTTAACGAGCTCAGTCTGCGTGCCACCTCACTCGACGTCACTGGCACTCGAGTCGAGGAGTCGATCGATGCCACCTTCGACGTATGGCGCGAGGTTCGCATCAAACCGATGCTGACGCTCGCAAGTGACGCCCTCGATCGAGCTCCAGCGGAGGTACCGCTCGCGCATTCACGTCGTAACTCCCTTCGAGCCGCGATGCAGTTGGACGCTCCGCTTACGTCGTGGTTCGTCCTACGCGCGCTCGGCGGCCACGAGTGTCACGTCACGGCGAGCTCGAATCGAAGTTGTAACGAGACGTACACGACGGGTCGTGTTGGCGCGGAACTCATCGCTGAGTCGTGGCATTGGTATGCCAATCTCGGTCGCTACGTGCGCATCCCGACACTGGGTGAGCTGAACGGCATCTCCGGAACCGTGCACGGCAATCGCGAATTGGTGGCAGAAACGGGTGTATCCGCCGACGTTGGCACCCGCGCCGAGCTCGTGTTGCGAGGCGCACTTCAGCGGCTGTATCTCGACGTATTCGCCTTCGCCAGGTTCGCCGAGCAATTGATCGCTTACACCCGCACGGGGCAGGCGTTCATCCGTCCCTACAACGTGGGGCAAGCGCGCGTGCTTGGGGCAGAATCACTGCTCGGCGCGCGCATCGGGTCATGGTTGCGGCTAGAGACTGCCATCACGCTGCTCGATCCGCGCGATCGCTCGGCAACGCGCACGACCAGTAACGACCTCTTGCCGTATCGATCGCGATGGCTCGTGAGCCCGCGGCTTCAGATCGATTGGAAGCGTGGTTCCATCGACAGTATCAGTTCTGCAGGCGCCGAAGTCTCTGGCGTCTATCAATCCAACCGCTATGTCGATCGCGCCGGACTGGCGCTCATCGACGCACAAACGAGCGTCGACACGAATCTCTACGTTGGTTGGTTCGAGGAGCTACTGCACTTGCGCTTTCGTGTCACCGACCTATTGAATCAGAAACGCACTGACATCGTGGGATTTCCGCTTCCAGGACGCAGTTTCTACCTGGGAATGGACGCCACGTTTTGAGGCTCTTGATATGAACCCCAGATTGATATCGCTCCACTCAACCCTATTCGTATCGCTCGCGCTCGCCTGCGCTTGTGACGTGCAATCCCCCCCCGATTCAACGGGCGGTGTCGTGCTCGACGAGGCTAGCTCGGGTTGTTCACGCGCCCTCGTCATCACGCTGAGCGATTACATTTCCACGAACGTCGCGCTCTCGAGCCTGGACGGGACAACGCTCTCGGGCTCCTTCGTTTCTACGTCTGCAAAAACACCAGGGCTTGCGTTCGCATTGTCCGGAGATGTCGTGGTGCCGTCGGATGCTCCCGCTTCGAAGCGCGTGGTACTCCTCGATCGGTTTGGCACCAACGTGATTACTTGGCTTGATCCCGCTTCGGCCAAAGTCCTTTCGCAGTTGCCCGTGGGGACCGGCTTCGAGGCGAATGCGCAAGACTACCTAGAGCTCGATCCGAGTCTCGCGTTCGTTTCGCGATTCGGAAGCAACCCTCAACCGGGTCGGCAAGCCTTCGATGCTGGAGGTGACTTGCTAGTTATCGACACGAAAGTGCCTGCCATCATCGATTCGCTCGCCTTGCCGGAAGAAGAGCCCGCGCTTAATCCAAGCCCTGGCGCCATGACCCGCGTCGGACACCACGTCGTGGTCGCACTAGGCCGCATGTCGGCGGACTTTTCACAAGTTGGCACGGCTCGCTACGTGGGGGTCGATCCTTCCACTAGACACATCGATTGGACACTCGAGCTGCCTGGCTTGAAGGGTTGCGGCAAGCTCAACCTGGCCCCGTCGGGTCATGTCGGTGCGGTGGCTTGTTCTGGTCAATACGACGCGACCACGTTTAGTTACCCTCCAGAGAATAGCGACGTGGTGCTTCTCGATCTATCCGCGTCACCCCCGACCGAGATTCGTCGTCTCGGGCTCGGCAAAACGTTGGGTGCTGCTCTTCAACCCGACGTGGTCTTCGCGAGTGAACAGATGCTCTTAGCCACGACCTATGGCACCGGAGCGGTGGGCGACGCCTTGGTGTCCGTCGCAGTTGACACCGCGGTAGCAACTCCCGTCCTGAACACGGCAAAGCCCTACGCCTTGGGTTCCGTCGCGTGTCTGCCAAACTGCAACGGTCTTTGCTTCCTCGCGGACGCGGAGCGGAACGTGCTTCATCGGTTCCGCGTGACCCAGGCAACAAGCCTCGAGAAACTGGACGCCATCCCGGTGGAAACCGAGATTGGACTGCCCCCGCGCCAAATCAGCGCCATTTAGTACCCCGAATCTTTTGAAGTGATGAGTGCTACCGAGGTGAGGGGTACTAGGAATTCGCGCAGCGAATTCGGGTTTGGGCGCATGCCCAAAGGAACAAACCTAGTAGCGCGATGGCCGCGTAGTGGCCGGGTCCGTAGGACCCATCAATTCAATTGAATCGCGCTACTAGCGATGCATGGTGAACCGTCGTAGGCACGTCGGCACGGCCACTGTCGCTCCCCCTAAACGCAAAGCGTCGGGCTCTTTTCGCGAGAACCCGACGCTCTACCGACCAACGCGGTCCTTAGCGCTTGAACACGGCCTTTCCGGCGTATTCCTGGGCACTTCCGAGCTCGTCGGCAATCCGCAGGAGCTGGTTGTACTTCGCGATGCGGTCGCTGCGCGAGAGGCTGCCGGTCTTGATCTGTCCCGCGTTCGTGGCCACGGCGAGATCAGCAATGAATGCGTCCTCGGTCTCGCCCGATCGGTGCGAGATGACGGAAGTGTAACCCGAACGCTGAGCGAGACGGATGGTATCGAGCGTCTCGGTGAGCGAGCCAATCTGGTTGACCTTGACCAGAATCGAGTTGGCAATTCCCTTCTCGATCCCCTGAGCGAGGCGAACCTTGTTCGTCACGAACAAGTCGTCGCCGACCAGCTGGCACTTCTTGCCAAGCTTCTCCGTGAGCAGCTTCCAGCCGTCCCAGTCGTCTTCGGCCAAACCGTCTTCGATCGTGACGATCGGGTACTTCGAGCAGAGCTGCTCGTAGATGCCAACCACCTCTTCGCGCGTGCGTTGCTGCTTATCGAACGTGTACTTGCCGTCGGTGTAGAATTCGCTCGATGCGCAGTCTAGGCCGAGCGCAATCTGCTCGCCCGGCTTGTAGCCGGCCTTTTCAATCGCGGCGAGGATCTTCTGGATCGCTTGCTCATTCGACTCGAGCCGCGGCGCAAAACCGCCCTCATCGCCCACTGCAGTCGTGAGCTTCTCGGAAGCCAGAAGCTTCTTCAGCGAATGGAACACCTCGGCACCTGCGCGGAGCGCATCGGCAAAGGTCGGAAGGCCCCAGGGCACGATCATGAACTCTTGAATCTCGAGACCATTATCGGCGTGCTTGCCACCGTTGAGGATGTTCATCAGCGGCGTCGGAAGCACGCGCGCCTGGACACCACCGAGGTAGCGCCACAGCGGCAACCCAACGGTGTCGGCCGCGGCGCGTGCCGTTGCCATGGATACGGCGAGAATGGCGTTGGCACCCATCTTCGACTTGTTTGGGGTGCCGTCGAGTTCGAGCATGCGTCCGTCTACGGCAGCTTGATCGAATGCAGACAATCCGCTTACGGCGGGTCCCAGCTTGTCGTTGACGTTCTTGACGGCGTTGAGCACCCCTTTACCGAGATAGCGACCCTTGTCGCCATCGCGCAATTCGTTGGCTTCGTGTGCACCAGTAGATGCGCCGCTTGGAACTGCGGCGCGACCGGAACCGCTCACTGTTTCGACTTCAGCCTCGACAGTGGGGTTACCGCGTGAGTCTAGGATTTCGCGTGCAATGACTTGAATGATCTCTGGCATGGCGACCGGCTGGATAACACGAAACCAGGCTGATCGCGAGCAGCAGCATCACCCTCCGTCAATGCTTCGTGCGTTCGCACAACCTGGCTCGCTGCTGAAACTCAAAACGCCAAACGATCTTCGACCTTTCGTCGCTCGATCGCCTCTGGTGTTTCCGTTGGGGTGGGTTCCGGCCCATGTACTGGTTCGGGCGCCACGACGGCCTCGACAGCCGTTGTCGTGCTTGGCTGCGCTGCGGGTGCGTTGACAGGGTTCGTGGGTAGCTGCGCTGGCGCTGGGTCGCGTCGCGGCCTCGCGGAGCCTGCTCGCGTCTGAGGAGCGCTCGGCGCAAGCATGATGATTGGCGCTTTGTCACTGTTTGACGAAACGGGGGCGAGTGGCACCAGCGTTGGCGCTCCTAGTGTGGACGCTTGCGCCGCGCTGGCCTCGGTTAGCGCGGGACCAACGGGATTGCCCAGGCTTGCGTCGAGCGCCGTTGAGTCCCCTCCGTGATCCTCCGCGCCTCGGATGTTCACGCCCAGTAGCACGCCTCCACCCGCCAAGATCACTCCACCGACGACATACAAGACAGCGGAACGTCGTCGATGGGTAGCATTCAGTGTCCGCGCCGAAGCTGAGACCGTCTCGAGCCCAGGCGGTTTGCTCAATGATCGCTCTGCGGGGTCAAACGGCGTGGGGTTTCGAGATGACGCCTGCAGCGTCGCTTCCCGTAGCTCGGCATCCTGCATCGGTGGTGCCGACGCGAAGGTTGGAGGGTCGCATACGACCCGAAGTGTCGCGGCTGCATCCGTCATGCTTTGGAAACGCTGCGCCAGATCACGCGACATGCAGCGAGCAAACCATTCATCGAATCCGCGCGGCACGGACGCAATGCTCGACGGCTTCGGGATGGGCTCATTGCAGATGGCAATGACGAGCCCACCAAGCGTCGAGGCGTTGAATGGTCGAGTCGCTGTCAAGCATTCGAAGGCGATCACACCAAACGACCAAATGTCGGATCGGTGATCGATCGCACCGCGCCCGGCTGCTTGCTCCGGACTCATGTAATGCGGGGTTCCGAGGATCGCACCGCTCTTGGTTTGAATACTCGACGCCAATGCGTCACTTGACAGCGTCTTGGCAATCCCGAAATCGAGCACCTTCGCCTCCTCTTCTTCGTCGTCACGAACTAGCAAGATTTTCTCCGGCTTTGAATCTCGGTGGACGCTTGAAAGAGCATA
>JBLNFG010000269.1:0-4389 GCA_050263495.1 Myxococcales bacterium
GTCAAGATGGCGATTGACAACCCCGCCAACGTCCCGATCTGGATGAGTCTGTATTCCCAGGGGACCAACCAGTCCTGGGGTGCGGTCGGAAAGGGTAACAGCACCTTAACGGCCTTCAACACCTTCGCCGAGCTCGTCTGGGACGTTGCGGACATGAAGGACTTCGAGAACAAGCAGTTCTGTGCGGCTTCCGCGACCAACATCGGCATCATGCTGCAGACTGGTGCTGCGGTGACGACAGCCGGAACCGTGAACGTCTACATCAAGTCGATCGGGATTCGCCCCGCCGGCTATGTCCCGCAAGGCTTCGGTGGTGGAGCTGGCGACCTTGACGGCACTGCTGGTCGAACTAACACAGCTGGCACGGCAGGTCGGCCTGCAACGACTCGAAGCAATCATTAGCTCGCGGTGCATGAAGAAAACGAATGGCGAAGCTCACCTCCAGCTATGAGCACCACCCCGCCGAGCTTGCGGACATTCCCCTCCGTCACTGTGCGCCGGGACTTGCCCCGCGTCGATGATGGCGTGCGCGCGATGTGTGATGCGACTACACGCCCGCAACGCCAGCTGTCGGTAGTGTCGAAGAGCCCGCTTGGCCTTGTCCTGCTGTGCCGGTACTCCCCCCACTGCCGTTGACGTTTCCGCCAGCTGCCGGTGTCGACGAGGATGAACCTGCAGTCCCCGCTGCGCCGCCGCCACCTGATGCGGGTACCGTCGAGCTGCCAGCCGAGCCCGCTTGTGCAGGTTCTGTGGTGCTGGACGCGGAAGTGGTGCCACCTGCGCCGCCTTGACCGGAACCGCTCGCACCTGACATCCCACCCTGGCCGCCACTATCGCCGCCACCTTCACCGTCTTCAGCCGCGATCTTATTCCGATCGACATTGGTGATAAGCGAACAGCCAGCGGCGCAGAAGCCTAGGGACAAGGAGACAATAGCGACTAGACGCCAGGAGAACATCGGGTACCTGCTTTCGCGAACGCACCGAGCGCGTCGCACTAGCCAAGCTATTTCGCACAGCGGGGCCGGGCCAGGCAAGTGAAAGGAACATCCGATACTACGTCCCGCCGGTCCATGAGTGCTAAACTCGTGCGCCCATGATTCGCCCAACTCCACACCGGTACGGCTTTTTCGCAGCAGTTTTCGGCCTTGTCTGGGCTAGTGTCAGTGCGGCTCAAGGGACGCAAGGAGGTGCGAGCTCTGCTGGATCGGGATCAGGGCTCGAGGCTGGAGGGCTGGCTCCTCCAGGGGTTGGGCCCACCACCGGACCTACGACCTACGACCCAGGAGCCGCCTCCACCGAGCAGGCTCTGAAGGAGGCCGACACCAAGGACTCGGGGCGGGGTCTGGAATTCGTATGGCTCAATGCGGAGGCCGGGTACCAACTGATCGGGTTACAGACGTTTTCGAAGAAGAACTTGGTCGATATGGGCTTCACCGAAACGCACCAGCAAGGCTTCGGGTTTGGGGCTGGCGCGGGCGTGCGGCTGGTGTTCCTGACGTTGGGAGCACGCTTTCGGATGGGGGTGTTTGACGCCTGGCAGTTATGGACGCTGAATGCGGAGGCGGGCCTGCACTTGCCCATGGGTCGCGTCGAACCTTACTTCACCCTGGGTGGTGGCTACGCCTCCGTGGGCCAATTCGATGCAGCGAGCAGCACCGTCGATCTGAAGGGCGCAAACGTGCACATCCGCGGCTGGAACGCGCGCGCGGGCTTCGGAATGGATGTGTACATCACCAATGTGGTGACGATTGGCGGAAACATCACCGGCGATGCACTCTTTCTCAAGCGCCCGAAAACCGAAAGCCCACCCCAGATTACTGGCGCAACTGCGGAGCAGCAGGCGAACATCGACCGCGTATACCGAAGCGATGGTACGAGCATTGGCGCGGCGATGACCGCCACCGCCGTGGTGGGGCTGCACTTCTAATCAGCAGGGGTGATTCTGGAACAAGTGACGAGGCACTGAGAACCCCTATGCGATTCGATCACGCCGCATCCGCTGATGGCGAGCAAGCACGGCAGGAACTCAGCCCCTCCACCACCTTTAGGAGTCGCCAGCCGCTAGGGTTAACTCGGCGCGGCCACGTCCAATGCGCACCCTCGGGATGCGATCGTGATTAGGGCTGGACTCGTCGCAGCGGCGCTGACCCTTGCGCTCTCGGTGCTTCTGTACCGCACCATGCGCAGTGTGGGTGGCTTACGTGCGAGAGAAGCACTGAGACCCTGGCTCTTCAGTGTTGTTGCAGCAGGACCTAGCCTACTACTGACGAGCTATGTGCTCGATACCCTCGAATGGGCGAGCCATGGCGTTGCGAGTGCGGCTGTTACGCCTCTGGCCGCCACCATGCTCGTCGTGGCTCCGATCGAGCAGCTCACCGTTACGGTGGTGGTATGGCCGCTCTACCGAGCGCGTCGACTAGAGCACGTGGGTGCAGCAATTTCGGCGGGTGTCATTGCCGCATGCGGGTTCGGAGTGGTCCAGGCCGTGGAGACCATGTTGTCGGCGGCCAGCTTCTGGATGCTCCTGCATGTGGTGGCTGTGTTCTTCACTCGCGTATTCTGTGTCGGCGTGTGGGCGTCCTTTCTTGCGGCATCGCGAGCCAGCACGCGACGCCTGTTCCCGTTGATTTGGTTGGGTGCAACGGCGCTCGAAGGGGTACTTCGATACTTTCAGAACCTGCGCGGTTTGGCTTGGCAGGTCACCGCTGCTCTCCCGCTACTGCTGGCGCTGTTGTCGGCGCTTTGGTACGTGAGGACCAACTACTCCGCGCTGCGCGCCGTCCCCGTGCGGCACAGCCGTCTTGGCATTTTGGTGGACCCACATGGGATCGGAACCGTGCGGGCGTCGTGGCAGCACGCGCATCGCCCGGCACTCCTGCACTGGATCGTTGGCGGCGCATTCGTATGTTTCGGCGCGAACATCGTCGGGCTCGCGCTCGGAATCGTGACCGCTCACACGATGCACATCGATCTCTCCCGTGTGAATGAGACAGCAACGGGCGCCATGGCGCCGCTAGCGCTGCTCGGCACTGCAGTCTTGGTCTCGTATCCATTGGCTGGTTACCTGACGGCCAAAGCCAGCGCCGCAGACAGCGTGTTCGAACCAGGCGTGGCCGCGCTCATCAGCATTACTGCACTCGCCGTGTTGCTATCGTTCACGGCGCCGCTGACGTTGGTTCTCGCGATCGCCCTGGCGCCGGTCGCGTTCGGTCTTGCTTGTCTCGGCGCTTGGTTGGGGCTCTCCGGTGAGACTGAGACGAGCGGGTAGGTTGCGGGGCATAGGTCCATACGGGCCCTACCAATTGCGAAATACCTCCGCGATATCATCGAAGACATCACGCGCCCGCTGCAACCCGAGCTCCGCAATCGCGTCGCGAATCTGTCGCTCAATGGACGTGGGACGATTCTGTAAAGATCTCCGAATCACACCTGCGAGCTTCGCCGCTGCACCCATGCGTAGGTTGTAGACGTGGTTAACCGAGATCTTGAGCCTTTGCTTTGCTGCCGCTTCGACGACTTGCTTTGCGGACATGGATCTTGGTTGGCTGCGGATGAAGTTCGCTTTCTCTCCAAAATGACCGCGGCGTTGTCCTTTCGTTTTATCGTTCTTCATGACGAGTTCTCGTTGTCATCGTATTGCCGGAAGGTGTCTTCGCCGATCATCGAGCCCCCAATGCTAGCTACCGATACTTCTGCTGCCTTGTTTCGCAGATGGGCCAAGTCCCGCTGCGGAGTCTCCGGCGCTGCATTTCGAGCACTTCGTGGGGGAACACATCTTTGCTACGATCGAACGCCTCCTCGAGTAGTTCGAAGAAGTTGAGTGGCCTCGCTAGGGCACCAATCGGCATTGAAGCAGAACCACAGAGAGCTCGTCGCAAGTGAGTGAGTACCGTCCCTTCGGCGCGGCACGCGACGGCGATTTCCCGGCAGCATGCCCACAGGGCCGGCAGCGCGTCTGAAAAGGTGCTCGACTGGTGAAGAATGCTACGCGCCGAATTGTCGCGGAGATGGAGTACGAGTAACAGTTTGCCGTTCTCTCGCTCCTGTATCCGTTTCAACTCCGCCAGGAGCCCGATCACCATCGAGACCGTGACCGGCCCAGACCATTCACACAGGCACACGCCACCGACGGACGTGATTGGGAGACTCATGGGATCACTCCTATCAGAGGCATCGAACGCCCCTTCCTTGGAGCCGCTGTGGCACCGAACGGCTCTAGCTAGCTTCCCTCACTATCGGCAGATCCGATGCATCGTTTCAGAAATCGTACACAGAAAGTGAATGCTCAGTCACCCACTCGGATGTAGAGTCCACCCATGGCAACTCCCGACAAGCGCAGTGTGCCCTGCCGTCAGAGTCCCATTGCTCGAGAGCCCAGTGAGTCGCT
>JBLNFG010000270.1:0-9922 GCA_050263495.1 Myxococcales bacterium
AGGGACGCGCCTCGGACGCTGACTTGCGCGACGCAGTCCTGGATCATTTGCGGGTGCTTTGCTCTACGCGCAAAGGGACGATGGACGTGTGTCCCGATTACAGCGTGTGTGCCCTCACTGAGCTGCTGGATGCGGCGGACGACGGCAGCGCGGGGATGACACGAGCAATCAAGGAAACCATCGACAAGTACGAACCGAGGCTGACCAACGTGCGGGTCACCCGTGACCGCAGCAATGAAGCCAATGCATTGATCCGTTTCGAGATCACGGCACAGCTGGTCGGGCCGAATTGGAAATCTCCGGTGATGTTCGAGACCACCGTCGACGCCACGCGACGGGTCAAAGTCCGCTGATAAAGGTCGAAGGCTCGCGATGTTGAACAAGTACTATCAGGAAGAACTGACGTACCTCCGGGACTTGGGCAGTGAATTCGCGCGCGAGTATCCGAACGTCGCGCGCTACCTGGGTCAGTCCGGTGTCGATCCGGATGTCGAACGATTGCTCGAGGGCTTTGCCTTTCTCACCGGTCGTGTGCGTCAGAAGCTCGACGATGAGTTTCCGGAGATCATCCATTCCGTTGCCACGCTGCTCTTTCCGCATCTGTTGCGTCCGGTGCCCGCCGCTTCGATCTTGGAGATCACGCCGCGAAACACGTTGCGAAATCGACGCGTCGTGGACGCAGGCGCGGAATTTCGCAGTGTGCTCAAGGACGGCACGGGTTGTGTGTTTAGCGCGACGAATGCCTGCGAAGTGATGCCTTGGAAGATCGAGGGCGTCCGCTTGATGCCGGGTCAGAACGGAAAGCATTTGCTTCGATTCACGCTCAACCTGTTTGCGGGTCTCACTTTGGCGCAGATCGCTCCCGAACGCGTCCGCCTGCACGTGTTCGAAGAGACGCGCATTGCCTTGCTGCTCACGTACTATGTCGTCGAGCATTGGACCAAGGTGACCTTTACGGCGCATGCCGCGAACGCGAAAGCGCCGGAAGCTAGCGAGACCATCGACCGATCATCGCGCCGCGACGCGCTCGATCGCAAACGGGCCGTCGTTCACGTGGGGTTCGAAGACGAGGAGGCACTGCTTCCGCTCACCGAACACGTGATGCCCGGATTTCGGTTGGTCGAAGAGTACTTCCTGCTGCCGAACAAGTTCGCGTTCTTCGAGATAGGGGGGCTGCAAAAGATTGCCGCCAGCGCCCCGAAGGCTACCTCGATTGAAGTCACGATTGAGCTAGATCGTCAACCGCCGATTGCCAACGTGCTCAAGAGCGACTGCCTGAAGTTGCACTGTGTGCCTGTGGTGAATGTCTTCAAGTCGACGGCCAGGAGTGTGTCGGTCGATCAAGAGCGTGAGAGCTATCCGCTGAAACCGGAGGATTTGCCGCCAGATCGCGGCAGCATCTATGCCGTTCTTGACATCGTGGGCCGCGAACGTGGCTCGGACAAGCGCTTGGCCGTCAAACCCTTCTTCGACTTCGCGCACGCAGACGATCCGGACAACTCACTCTGCTACGTGACCCATTTGCGACCAGACACGTTGCGCAACGAAGCAGAGCAACACGTGAGCCTCAAGTGGTCGGAAGCCGATCGCATGCGCAGACCCACGACGGGCAACGTTGTTCAGCACATCTCCGTGGATCGCCCAGGCTCGGACAAGGGCTTTGGAGTGGGCATGGTGTTGAGCATCGACATTCTTGCGACGAATGGCCCGCTCGGCAGTGAGGTGCGCGCGGGTGAGATCAAGGTGCCTACCTCCACGTCCCCGGCGTTCGCCGATTTTCAGAACCTGACGGCTGCCACACCGTACGTCCCCGTACAATTGGGGGACGAATTGCACTGGCGTGTGATGGCTCACATCGCGACAGGGTTACGAACCCTCGCTGATCCGAACGTGTTGCGCGCGGCGTTGCGCATCTACAACCTCCATGGCTTGGTCGATCACCAATCACGGCGCGCCGCCGAAAATCGCATCGACGCGATTCGTACTCTTTCCGTCGGGGCCTGCCAGCGGCTCCACCGCGGCGCGGCCGTACGCGGCATTTCCGTCGAGATCGAGCTGGATGAGAGTGGTTTCGCGGGTGAGGGCGATCTCTACCTATTTGGAGCCGTGCTGAATCGACTCTTCGCTAGCTATGTGCCGATCAATTCCTTCGCGGCGACGACCGTGACCGGGCTGACGACACGCGCTCGCACTGAGTTTCCTCCCAGCTGGGGCGGAGTGGAGATCATCTGAACGTGACCCTCCCGTACAACCAGTATCGCTCGTTCTTTCAGCTGGCTCGTTCCATCGAGCGCGCTCACCCTGAGTCGGCACCGATCGGTCAACTTGGACCCGCCGCCCGCGAGTTCGTCTGGTTTCGTCATTCGCCGAGCTTCGCGTTCGCGACCAGCGACATCACGAGTGTCGTCACGACGGATCGTCACGTGCTCGTGACGACGGCGTTCATCGGCTTGACGGGTACGACGACACCGCTTGCGACCTACTACGCCGAGGACGTGATTCGTTCAGACGATACGGCGAGTGCGGCGCTCACGGCGTTCTACGACCTGTTTCACCACCGCATCCTCTCGTTCGTTTATCGCTGCTGGACCAAGTACCGGCCGATGTCCCAGTTCGTTGCGGGTGGGCAGGATCCGTTCACGCGTCGAGCCTTGACGTTGATCGGCGTCGAGCCCGATGCTCCAGCTGCATCGGGGGCCTTGCCGCCCTTCGTGCAGCTCTCCTTGGCGCCAGTGCTCGTGGGGCGCGTGCGATCGGCCCGCGCGCTGGAAATCGTGTTGCGACGCGTCTTCTCCAGCACCCCGATGCGCATCGAGTGCTTCATCTCGCGCCGCGTGGAGCTCGATGATCCGGAGCGGATCAAGCTGGGGAGCGTGAACACGACGATCGGCGAAGACTTCACGATTGGGCGCACGGTCCACGACCGTTCAGGTCGGTTCCGCGTGAAGGTGGGGCCCGTGGATTTCGACACGGCGGAGCGCTTCGTCCCGGGCGGGCAAGATTTCCCAAAGCTCCGCGGGATCGTAGAACATTTCACCAGGGGCGTCCTCGAGGCCGAATTGGAGATCGAGCTCGACGAATCGGCGACCCCTCGGTTCCGGCTGGCTGCCGCCGCCGGGGCGCGGTTGGGCGTTACCTCCCGCATCGGGACCAAGAAGCAAGGTCGCAGCCGCCAGAGGTTCCTCCTGAGCGACGACATGCAAGACGTTCGCCCCATCGCCGTACCTGACGTGTAGACTCGCGAAATCGTCTCCCCCGATTGGTCGCCCATCCCTCGGCGAACGGTTTTCACGCGCTATGTCTGAACAACTCGAGCAACGACTGCGCCAATTAGAAGCTACCCTTCTGATCAATCCGCGCGATCCGTGGACCCACTCGCGGCGCGGTCATGTGCTGCTCCAGTTGGGGCGACTCGACGACGCACTGGCGTCCTTCACGAAGGTGTCGGCACTCGATCCCAAGCTCCCCGAGGGACCGCAGGGCGTTGGAGAAGTCGAGTATGCGCAGGGAAAAACCGCCGCTGCGCACGAGTCGTTCAAGAAGGCGCTGGCCCTCAACGGGCTCCACGTCCCAACGCTGGCCAGTCTGATTCGCTTTCACGAGGGTCGCTCCGAGTATCAGCAGGCGGAGGCCTACTACAAGAAGATCCTCGAATCGCCGAAGGCCGATGATCCTGAGTGGATCCGCCGCGCGGCGTTCAATTGGTATCGTCAGAAGAAGTTCGTTCAAGCACTCCCCGTGCTCGCTCAAGCGCACGAGAAGTTGCCGAAGGACGACGAGGTCACGATCGCGCTCGGGGTTAGCGCGGCCAACGACGGTCAACTCATCCAAGCTCGGACCTTGCTTGAGCCATTTTCCGAGCGTTCGGCGTTGGCTCCGGCGGATGACGCGGTGCTTGCAGACGTGCTCTTGGCTCTCGAAGATTGGTCGCGGGCCGCTCGAGTCTGGCTGCCCCTAAAGAACCATCCCGACCTCGTGCAGCGGGCTCGTCTCGGCCTGGGACGATGTCACGAGGAAATGGCGCTGCATCGCGACGCCATCGAAGAGCTTACGCCAATCGCAGACAGCGCCCTGTCTGCGGACATCACCTGGCTATTAGCGCGAGCTTTTTTGGGGATTGCTGATGCGGCGCAAGCACTTCGCTATGCCGAACTCGGTTTGAGTCGATATACCACCGACGCACGGCTCCATTACTTTGCCGGCAAGGCACTCATGAACCTCGGCCGTGTACAGGACGCGGTGACGGCGCTCGAACGCGCTGTTCGCTATGCACCCGGCGCGATCGAGCCACTCGAATTGCTCGCGGAAGGGCATATTCGCCTGGAGCGATACGACGCTGCATCCCACGACTTTACTCGGCTGGTGGAGATTGCCCCTCGAGATCCGCGGCTGCACCTGGAGCGTGCGCAGTTCGAGCGCGCCCATGGGACGCTGCAGCGCGCGGAACAGTGCTTTGGGCGCGCCTTCGAGGTCGATTCGGGCTCGAGCTTGGCGGCTCTGGGCGCGGCCCAATGTGCCAACGACCTGTCGAACCCCACCGCCGCGCGCCACTGGGTCGACAAGGCGCTCGAACTCGAACCCACGTTGGTGAGCGCACTGCAGCTGAGTGGAACCCTACATCTGCAATCCGGCAAGCCACGCGAAGCGCTCGCTCACTTGATCCAGGCGTCGACCCTGGCACCGACGGATGCCGGCATTCTACGGACCATGGCCGCGTGTTACCGTCAGCTCGAGCAGGCGGAAAACGAGGCAGAGTTGCTCGAGCGATCCCTTCAGATCGGTTTCGAGCAGGCGAGTGCCAAGCGGCTCGGACATGTGTCCTTGGGACTCAAGCGTTACGAGCGCGCGGTCGAGCTCCTCACCCGCGTCGTAGAACAGAGCCCGAGGGACGCGGAGGCGCAGGCCGATCTCGGGCTCGGGCACGAGTGTCTCAGAGATCTCCCGAAGGCGCGCGTCGCATTGGCGGCTGCCTGCGACGTCGATCGTTCCCATGCCGGCAATCACTTCGCCCTCGGGCGTTTGTGCCTGCTGCTGGACGATCCGGCTGCGGCCGTGACCGCGCTCGAACACGCGATGCGCCTTGGCGACAATCGAGCCGAGGTCTCGATGAAGCTCGGGGACGCGTACCAGAAGCTGGGCCTCTTGCGCGAAGCAAGTCAAGAGTACCGAAAAATTACCACCCTGACGCCGAGCGACGTGCCCGCGTCTTTCGCCCTCGGCAGTGTGCTCGCAGAGCTGGGTGAACATGTCGACGCCGTGCACCACCTGGAACGCGTCGTCGAACAGGAGCCCAGCCATGGCGCGGCGTGGTTACGTCTGGGTGCCGAACGCCTGACGATGAATCAGCCCGATCAGGCCGTGGAATGCTTCCGCAAGGCGAGCTCGTTGCTGCCGGATTCTTCGCAGGCGTTTCAAGGGCTTGCCCTCGCCGCGTCACGGATTCAGCAACACGACGAAGCCGTGCGCGCGACGCGCCATTGGCTCCGCTTGGAACCAGATCACCTGGAAGCACTCGCGTTGCTCGCGGAATCGCTCGAGGCGTTGAACCGGCTCGAGGAGGCGAGAGAAACCTGGATACAGCGACTCAGGGTCGAGCCCAACAACGCCAGCGATTCCGAGTTGCGGCTCGGCATGCTGTTGATGAAGCTGTTCCGGTTCGATACCGCCGCCGAACACCTGGCGCGCGCCCTGGCCCGTAGCAACTCTCGCCAGGTTGAGCATTGGGAGCTCCTGGCAGACTGCTACGAACGGTTAGGTGCCAAGGATGCACTGCTTTCGACCTTGGCCACGGTGTGCGAAATTGATCCGCGCTCTGGCGCACGCTGGCGTCGATTGGGGCTAGTGGAATATGCGGCGGGGCATGAGCCCAAAGCGATCGTGGCTCTCGAGAAGGCTTGGAACGCGAGTGCAACGGATCAGGAGACCCAAGATCTGCTCACGAAGATGTTCCGCGCCCGAGCGGAGCGAGAGGTGCTCGCCGAACAACTGGACGCCGCTCTCGGCTCGTATCGTAAGGCCGTTGAATACCAACCGAATGACGCACAGCTATACGCCTCCATGGGCAGTCTGCTCGTGCGCATGGCGTTGAAAGAGGAAGCCCTGCCGGTATTCGAGCGCGCCAGCGTCCTCGACAGTAAGAACGTCGCGATTCAACTGCAATTGGCACGCCTACTCCGCGGAATTGGCGAGGCGGAACGCGCCTTGGGCGCCTATTCCAAGGTGCTCAAGCTGCAGCCCGAAAACCGCGAGGCACTTGCGGGTTTGGCCGAGCTGCAACGGAGCCTCGGCGATCCCGCTGAGGCGCTCGCGGCATTGCAGCAGTTGGTGCGACTCGAGCCGAATCAACCCGAATATCGCCTGGAGCTCGGGAGTCTCTTGGTCGAAGAGAAGCGGCCGAACGACGCCATCGCGCACCTTGCTTTGGCGGCAGATGCGCTACCACTCGATCCGAAGGCTCAGTACTTGCTGGGCCACTGCCACGCGGAGCTGGGCCAAGATGCCCAGGCCGTTCCCGCTTTCGAACGAGCACTGACGCAAGCGAAACAGCTCGACTGGTGTCGGGAATTGGTCACGAGCTTGCAGCGGCTCGGCAAGACGAGCGACGTCGTGGCCGCGTTCTCGCCGTTTCGTCATTTGTCGGGCTGGACGAGCCTGGATGCGGCGGAGCTCGGACTCGCACTCGCAAAGCTGGAGCGGGATGGTGAGGCAATCGAGGTGCTGCGGGAGGCGATTGTCGAAAACCCAAGCGACGCGTTGCACGACGCGTTGCTGCTCGCGTTGTGGCGCACGAAGGCTTACGACGACATCGTTCAGTGCGGCGAAGCCATTCTCTCCACGAACCCCACGCATCGCAAAGCGCTGGAATTGGCCGCCAATGCGTTGCTTGCGTTGGGTAGAGACGACGCACGCGCCACGAGTTTGCTCGAACGACTACTGGCGCTCGATCCTGCCAACACCGCTGCCAAACAGCAGGTAGTGAAGTTGCGATCGAAGCGCGCCGTCGCGGCGCTCGATCAATCGAGTGAAGACGCGATCCGCGAGCTGCAGCGCGCGCTCGAGCTCAGTCCGTCGGATCCACAGTTGCTCTACCAATTGGGAGCGTGCTATGCCCGCGCCGAGCGCGCACAACTTGCACTGGACCACGCGCTCAAGTGTTTGTCCGTTGACGAACAGCACCAAGCCGCGTGGGTATTGCGAGGCGAACTCGAGGCGGCCGCGGGGAGACACGTCGCAGCGCGTTCTTCTTTTGAACGCGCCGTATCGATCGACCCCACCGATCCTGCGGCACACCGCGGGCTTGCGTCCGTGCTCGAAGCCTTGTCTGAGGCCGCGCTGGCGTCGGAGCACTATCGGGCGCTGTGCGAGCTGCAGCCGAATGTGGTGGAATGGCGCGAGCGACTGATCCGGCTCGCATCGCGACCGGGCGAAGAGCGCGCGGCGATTGAGCATCTCTCGGCTCTATCGGCGATGCGGAGTCTGACCTTGGAAGAGCGTCGCCGGCTCGCCTTCCTCGAAGCTGGGCATGGCAGCCACGACCACGCAGTGGCGCACCTCTCGCAGGTGCTCGAAAGTACGCCCTCGGATAAGGACTGCATGGCCCAGTTGGCGGCCTCGCTTGCCGCGGTGGGTCGAGAGTCAGATGGCATCCCATGGCTGGAACGGCTGGTGCGGCTCGAATCAACGTACCCCAACGCGCAAGCGCGGCTCGGGATCAGTCTGTCGAACGCGGACCGTCACGATGCGGCGCTCGTGCACTTGGAATCGGCTCTGACGCGGAACGCCGAGGATCTCGACGTCAGGAAGGCGCTGGTCCGGACGTACGCGGCCTTGGGCAAAAAGCAGCAGCAATTGGACGTGCTGCTATCCGTCGCGAAGGCTGAGCCCGATGTGGCGGAACACTTCGAGGCTATCGGGCAGCTGTATCTCGAGCTAGGCCGTGAAAGTGACGCGATCGAGCCGTGGACGGCGGCGGTAACCCTTGCCGACAATCCCAAACTTCGGGAGCAACTGTACGAGCTCCTCATGGAGCACGCGGATCAAGCGCTCGAGGATACTGAGTTGCCGACCGCGCAACAACTCCTGATCCGCGCGAAAGATCAGGCGCAAAACAGCGCTCCGCGACTATTGGCGTGCGCGCGCCGCCTGCGCGACGCGGGTGATCGCGAGCACGCGACCGAGATTGCGCTGCAGAGCCGCTCCCTTGCCGACAATTTGGCCATCAACCTGTTGCTCGGTGAGCTATGGCTCGATCGCGAGCGCCCACTCGAGGCGAGTCAGTGCTTCGAACACGCGCTCGCCCTGCGCGTCGACTCAGTCGACGCATTGACCGGGCTCGGGCGCGCTCAAATTGCGGCGGCCGCGTATGCAGACGCGGAAGCGACGTTGCAGCAGGCCGCCCACTTGGCGCCGGGAGACGCTCGCCCAGTCGAGTTGCTCGTGGATCTTTACGTGCGTACCAGTCGTCTGGACCGCGCCGTTGCGATGCAAACCAACGCCGTTGCGTTGCGCAAATCTTCCGTTGAGGCGTTGGTCCGCCTAGGCGATCTCGAAATGCTCGCAGGCAATCCGCGTCGCGCGGTCGAACCCTTCGAGAACGCCTACCGGCAAGCGCCCAACAACGAGCGCGTCCGCGGCGCGCTCGCGTCTTGCTATTGGCAGCTCGAACGCTGGCAAGACTTACTCGTGCTCGCGGATGCGGCGCTCGCCGAAAGCCCTGATGCTATGGAGTGGCGCGAGTGGCGCGGAAAGGCATTGGGTCGCCTCGATCGTTTGAGCGATGCCATCGCGGAACTCGAGCGCGTGAAGCTGCTTCGTCCGAATGACACTCAGCTTCAGCAGTTATTGGCCGATTTGTACGCGCGCACGGGCCAATCCGTCGTCGCCGATCCGCGGCAAGCCGCTGCGGCATTGCAGCAAGCCATGGCCCACGGTGACAACCGCGTCGTGACGCGACGGGAGTTGGCACGCGCCCTTCGCGCAACCGGCGAACTCCACGATGCAGTGCGTTGGGCAGAGAGCTGTGTTCGCGACGAACCAACCCAAGAGCATTGGATCTTACTCGGCGAACTCGACGCGATGCTAGGTCGTTATGACCGTGCGGTCCAAGCGTTCGAGTCCGCCGTGACCGCCGATTCGCGCAGTGCTCAGGGATGGATCGGCCTCGGCTTGGCCTACGAGCAACTGGGCCGTTTCGAGACCGCCGCCGAGGCCTTGAATAGTGCGATTCGAATCGTGCCGACGATCTTGGCATTCGAGTCCTTGGCCCGGATTCAGATGCGGCAGAAGCGATGGCAAAATGCTCTCGACGCCCTAACGCAGCTGCACCGGTTGCGCGCACCCCAGGCGAGTGAGCTGCAGCAGACGGCGATGCTGCTTCGTCACTTGGACCGGCCCGAAGAGGCGCTCTCTGCCTACGCGCGTTCGATCGAACTAGAGCCGGAAAACGTCGAATCGCTGCTTGCCCTCGGCGCGCTGCGGATTGAGCTTGGCAAGCCCGAAGCCGCGCTCGATTCATTGGAGGCCGCGCAGCGCGTGAGCCCACAGCATCCGGGCATTGATGAGCAACTGGCAATCGCTTACGGCCGTACGGGTCGGCATGAGCAGGCGCTATCTTGCGCAAAACGGCAATTGAGCCGCGAGAAATCCGAAGCGCTACTGCGCGTCGTGGCCGACGCCGAAGAAGCCCTGGGGCGGCATCAAGAAGCGGCCGCGGCGCTCGCCGAAATCGCCTCCATTGGCGGTGATTCTGCTCAGGCCTTGTTCGAACTCGGGATCGCTCAGGCGAAGGGCGGATCAACGGATCGCGCCATTCAATCCTTGTCGCGAGCGCGCGAACTGAGTGGGGGGGCCCTCGGAACTAGCGAGCTCTGCGAGTTACTGATCACGGCGACTGAGGACCAGATTGGTCAGGGCAATCGTGAGC
>JBLNFG010000271.1:0-4261 GCA_050263495.1 Myxococcales bacterium
AGGAGGTGTATCGCCTTGCGGTAGGAGTGGCTGCCACTTCGTCGACCGTCTTGATTTTGGGGGAAAGTGGGACAGGGAAGGAGCTCACAGCTCGTGCGATTCACCAGCACTCGCCGCGCTCCGATAAGCCGTTTGTGGCCGTCAATTGCTCTGCGATCCCGGTGGACTTGGTGGAGAGTGAACTGTTTGGGCACGTCCGAGGCGCGTTTACTGGTGCGACAGCCACACGCGAGGGGTTGTTCGAAGCCGCGAACCTTGGCACGATTTTTCTCGACGAGGTAGGGGACCTGCCGCCGCTGGCTCAGGTGAAGCTGCTTCGCGTGCTTCAAGAAGGCGAAATCAAGCGAGTTGGCTCCAATGAAACGCGCTCCGTCGATGTGCGCGTCATTGCTGCTACCAACGTCGATTTACGTAGCCGCATTGCCGACGGTGGCTTTCGCGAGGACCTCTATTACCGCCTAAACGTCGTGGCCATCTCGCTTCCGCCACTGCGAGACCGCCAAGACGATATACCGCTCCTCGCCTACCATTTCCTTCGAAAGTACGCGGCGCGTACGGGGAGAAACGTTCACCGCATCTCTGCCGAAGCAATGCAGGCGCTCCAGAGTCAAACTTGGCCAGGCAATGTGCGAGAGCTCGAGAACGCGATCGAATACGCTATTGTGTTCTGCCGAGGTGAGGAGATTGGCCCCGACGCCTGGCCGCTCTCGCCTACAGCCAATCGATCCGCAGATGCCGCGCGCCCAAACCGCGAATCGGGGGGGCTAGTGTTGCCAAGCGGCCTGCTTGACCTACCCTACCGTGACGCGAAGCAACAGGCGATCGACGCGTTCGAGGTAGCCTATTTCGATGCGGTACTGCGGCGCGCAGGGGGTAACGTGAGCGAGGCGGCGCGGCAGGCCGGCCTCGATCGTTCGAATTTCCGCAGGGCTGCCAAACGGAGCGGCGTGGGTGGGGGAGCGAGTTGAGCCGAGGTTTGCTAGGCTCGCGCCACGATGCGCTGGCCCCAGGTCATCAAGACGATCCCGCTGAGTGCTCTTTGGATATTGTATCCGCAATCCAAGGTTCTTGCAGATGAAGCGAGAGTCAGCGTCGTGCGTGCTGAAGCCGTATCGCTTGAGCGGTGCCTGAGCCTGGCAGATCGCAATTTCCCGAAGATTCAGGAGGCACGTGCTCGGCTGGCACAAAAAGAAGCACAAGTGAACCAGGCCCGCTTTGCGCCGTTCTCCGAATTTACGGTCACGGGCGGTATGGCTCTTGCCCCGTCGGTGCGAGGTACGTCGCAATACAGTTTGAACACGGACAAGGCAATCACCAGCAACATGGGGCTGGCTTGGGAAATTGGCGTAGATGGCGCTTTACCCATCTACACGTTCGGGAAGATGACGCACGCGGTGGAAGCCGCGCAGGCCGCGGGTCGCGTTGGTGAGCATGAGGTGGACAAGGAGCGCAACGAGGTGCGTCTGAATGTGCGACGCGCCTTCTATGGCGTGCAACTTGCTCGGGATGCGCTCGACTTGGTAAACGAGGCGACTCGGCAAATCGACGCGCAGGTAAAGAAGATGCAGGAGCAAGTCGATGCCGGCGAGGGCGACGACCTGCAATTGCTACGAGTACGGGTGTTCCGCGCCGATCTCACCGTGCGCGAGAGCGAGGCGAGGAAGCAGGAGAAGGTTGCACTTTCCGGCCTTCGTTTTCTCACTGGCTTGGGAGCTGCTCTAGACGTTCCCAATGAACCGCTCAAGGCAATCGAGCACGCCTTGATGGCGGAGTCCGAATATGAGCGATTGGCGGAGCGTTATCGGCCTGAACTGGCGATGGCCCGTGCAGGGGTTGTTGCTCGACAGGCTTCCTTGCGACTCGAGCAATCCAAGTTGTTCCCTGATTTGGGAGTGGGCATGAATGCGCGTTGGCGCTACGCGCCCGAGGTGACCGACCAGACCAACCCGTTCGTGCGCGATCCCGGCAACTACCTTGCGTTCGGTGTCGCGCTTTCCGTGCGCTACAAGCTCGACTTCCTCCCTCAGGCGGCTCGGATCTCTCAAGCCAAGGCACAATTGGACGAGGTCTTGGCCACACAACGTTTTGCGCGAGGCGGCATTCTGCAACAGGTTAAGGACGCCTACGCAGAGGTCGAGGACACGCGCCGGCGCTTGGACGCGCTCAGCGAGGCGGCACGTCTGGCCAAACAATGGATGTTGAAAGTGCAGCAAGGTATCGAAGTCGGAACGATGGAGGACGAAGACATCGTTATGCCAGCGCGCGAGTACGCGACCAAACGCTTCGGGGAAATGATGGCAACCTACGAATACAACGTCGCGTTGGCGAAACTGGCGCAGGCTACTGCCGACGAGAAAGTGCTAGCTGGACGCTGAAGAGTGCGGAACACGGCTCCTCCCCTCCGCGCGCAGCCCTTTGGCGAGCACGGATTTGGGAGGAAGCGCTACGCTCGGAGCCGAATGTCGTGATCGTCGAGGAGCTTCTCAATACTCATGAGCGAGTTCATGATTGACTCTGTGACCATCTGGACGAGCACCGGAAGGGCGCCTTTGAGCGCCTCGTAATAACGCTGTCGCTCTGTCGAATGGATGATGGCGGGGGGATGTCCTGCACGCATCAAAATGAGGTTCATCATCAGTCGTGCGACCTTGCCACTATCGGTCTGAAACGGGAAGATTCGCAACAGCTCGTAATGGACGCGGGCAGCAACGCGGATCGGACTCTTCAATTTCTTCGGTTCAGGACCGTTAAACCAGTCGACCACTTGACGGACCTTGTACGTAATCTTCTCAGGGTGGGCGTACTCGTGGAAGTAGAGCCGATGCTGCGGAATGTCTCGGCGATACTTCACCGTTTTGATGTCGCCCTCTTCAGGATGCAGTGTGACGTAGATCTTTTTGATCGTGTCAACGGTGATGGGAGCGCGTTTGCGTTCCCCGAGATCGCGCACCAGATCGATTGCCTGCTTGTGACGGCGAATCTCCTCGACCACAGGCTGTAGGCTCGAGTCCGTGATGGTTGCATTGGCGGGATCGAGCGCGGACTTCAACTCCTGGAACGTGTACACCACACCTTCCAGCGCGCTGTCGTGATGAATCCACGACATGTCGATGGTTTCTTTGTAATCGCGATTGAAATTGTCTGGCGCGGCCTTGAGGCGTTCCTCAATCACGCGGTAGCGATCTTCGACGTTCTCGGGAATGGGCTGGGCACGCTCCGCAGCTCGCGCCGCCTCTTCCTCGGCGGTTACGGAGCCCTCGGCTGGCGGGGGTTTGGACGGTGATTCCGAAGCCAGAGCGGGCGGGAGCGGCGTTGGGGTGGGACCGGGGATCTCCGATTCCGCGTCAAGTGCCGCCGGAGCCTCCGACTCGCTCACGCCAGCCGCAGACTGGGGCTGTAGTGGAGTCAGGACACGGCGCGTTGTTCCCGATTGATCCGGGATCGCTTTGGGCGAATAAATCCGTGTAGTAGAGCTGCGACCGCCGCCGAGCTTATTGGCGTTGCGGTTCTGCTCGGCGATTCGACCTTCGAGTGCGCGTCGGGCTGCTTCCTTGGCGGCGCGGATCTTTTCCCGCTCGGCCTCCTTGGCCTTCCGGTAAGCCTCGCGCTCAGCGTCACGCTTGGCGCGTTCCTCTTCTTTGGCCCGGCGTGCTTCCTCGCGTTCAGCTTCGCGCTGTGCTTTTTGCTGTGCACGCTCTTGCTCTTTGGCAATGCGTGACGCTTCGCGCTCCTGCACACGTCGAAGCTTTTCGTCTTCTGCGGCCTTGCGCTGGGCCTCCTTCGCCGCTGCCTTTTCGGCAGCCACTCGAGCTTTCTCCTGCTCGCGCGCTTTTTGCTCCGCCTCCCGCTTCTTCTGAGCCTCGAGGGCAGCCCTATGGCGCTCTGCATCCTTGCGTTTCTGCTCGGCGCGGCGCTCTAACTCTTTCTTCTTCGCTTCTGAGGCCTTGCGCTTCTGCTGGGCTAAGAGCTCTTGGTCTTTCTTCCGCTGCGCCGCTTCCTTGCGCTTCTGCTCGGCCTTCAGTTTCGCTTCACGTTCTCGCTGTTGCTGCTCGAGCTTTTTGGCGGCCTCCCGAGTCTTTTTCTCTGGGATGCGCACTTTGGCGGGCGCCTTCTGAGAGGGTTTACGGCTGAGCTTTTGCTCCTTCCTCTGGTTGGCTCGCGACCGCTCGGCTGCTGGCTTTCCATGCCCCTGCGTCGGCTTCTGTTTCGACACACCAGGTTTGGGCTTTTGTCCAACCTTGGCCTGAGGCTTGCCAGCCTT
>JBLNFG010000272.1:0-5730 GCA_050263495.1 Myxococcales bacterium
TGAGGTGAAGGCGCCAACTGAGACGCTAGAAACCTTCAGAAAACGTCTGAATCAGCGAGCACTCGAGGAGGATGAAGCGAAACCAACTCTCAACGGCTCTGCGTGATGGTACCTCGGCGAACGAGCGCGCAACCATGGCTCCATTCACTCGGACTTCCTGGAAGAAGCGGCGGTAAACATTGCGGATCGCGGCATCATTGGGATCTACCCCGTGAGCGGCTGGTGGAAGGAGCAGCCCAAACGCGACCGAAGCGGCAAAGGTGCCCGCTATGCGCTCGTTGTCTCCATCGAGACGCCAGGGGTCGAGACGGACATCTGGACCCCAGTCGCTCAGCAGATTGGCGTACCCGTCGAGGTGGAGGCATAGGAAACGCGCCACATTGCAGGCATCCCAACACGAGGACGGATGTCTCGAGTCCGTCCGCCATCACCCCACCCGTTTCGCTGCCGCTCTCAATCGCGAACCTGACTTACGCTCGCTGCTCGTCCGTTCACGCGCCTTCTTGAGCGGCAAGGGTTTGGCACTCGACGGACGTGGACGCGCCGTGTGCAGGCGTTTGAGCGGCTGTGCCTCGTCGTCGCGTTCCTCGACGTCTTCGGTCGGGTTCTCGTCGTCGGCATCTGCCTTGAGTGCCTTGCGCTCGCGCCGGAGCTTCTCCTTCGCGACGAGTTCCTTGGCTTCCTCTTTGTGCTCCTTCAAGTACCGTTTGCGCGCCGCACCGGCATCATCCTCTTCAATCAGGAAATCGGGACGGATCTCGTCCTGCAAGCGCAGCTCCCAGGCGTAGGCCTTGGCAGGGTGGTACTTCCAGAAGCAACCGTGCGCGACCGCGAGGCTCGGATCGGTCACACACTTGTCTTCGACGCGTTTCGGGAAGTAGCGGCGGGCGAGGTGCGCCCAATCGTAGTCCTTGCGACCTTCGGCGCAGCAGAGTTCTCTCCACCACTTCTTCGGATCCTTCCATTGCGGTTCGAGCAAGGGCCACAGCGCTGCGCTGTTGACCATCACGCCGTCGTCGAGATCCATCCGGAAGGTTGCGTTTGCGGCTCGACGCGGACACTTCGGATCCGTCGGCGGAGCACCGCGCTCCGCGCATTCCGTCACGGCCGCGATGAAGTCCTTGAGTTCGTCGTGCAGGCGACTCGTGGTGGCGTACTGCTTCTCCGCGGTTGCGGCGGCTTTCTTATCCGAGCCGGCCCGCGCCTGCTTCAAGTCCGCGATCTCGCCCTCGAGCTTGCGCAACGCGGGGTTCAGGTGATCGGCGAGCAACGTCTGCAAGGTGTTATCCGCCCAGCGGTGGATGCTCACGAAGGCCACGAAGCTGCGCTTCTCGCTGCTGAGCGGGAAATAGATCGGCCGATTCTCATACAGGGCTTTGTGGTACGTGAAGAAGTCCTTGTGCAGCCATTCCCGCACAGACTGAGGCTTATCAGCGCAGATTTTCTTTTGTTGTTGGTCCCACGCGGTCACGATGGGTGCGCACGCCCGGTGCGACAGTGAATCCGGCAGGGTTTCGCTCGGCCCCACAAAAAGAATCCCGCCGGGTAACGCCGTCGCCGGCGCGGTCTCTAGAATGCCCTCGCCGTGCGCACCGAATCGTCCGAGTGCCACCCCGATCGCAAAGGAAACGTCCGCCTCCGGCGCGGGCTCGTCGTACTCGGCGTGGTACGGCGGGAGCGGCTCGCCCTCGGCCCGATCCACGGCGCGTTGCGCCCAGTCCTGCGCGTACCGCCAAGGTGACGGCCCCGGGCACTTGAACTCGACGGAGGGTTCGCGGTGGGATTCGTGTTCGGTGAAGGCGGCGTCGATGGTGGCGAAGATTTCGTCGGAGTTGGCGACGGGGAAGATGGGGAGGCGGTTG
The DNA here is from genome assembly GCA_050263495.1 of Myxococcales bacterium. Classification (GTDB taxonomy): domain Bacteria; phylum Myxococcota_A; class Polyangia; order Polyangiales; family Polyangiaceae; genus FEN-1139. The sequence goes on from JBLNFG010000272.1 coordinate 1,863, forward strand.
ACGTCGCCGACTTCAAAGTGAATACCAGGGTTCAGCGACGACAGCACGAATCGGGAAGCTTGACGATTCATCAAGACGACTGTGTCGGCAATGGCATCTCCGAGTGGGTAAACAGATGAACCCATGTTCCCGATGACGCTAGGATGTCGATGGGCTCGTCCCGAGAACGTTGCTCCAATCATCGCGAATGCAGCGCCGCGGCGAAAGTACACGTCCTCGTTGCGAATCTGTTTCGATACCGTGCCATATTGGCTTACGCACTTCTCCTTTACCTCGAGTCCGTTTCCGGACCATCGACACACGTCCCGATATGGTTCGAACCACATCCTCCCTTTTCCGCCAAGCACAAATGGAACCCATGGTTGGGCGCGTAAATCTTGGAGCTCCTGCTCCCATCCGAGCGGACGCGCGGACCGTATTTCATGCCAGAAGCGCACAAATCGCTCATTGTCACCGGTCGTCAATCCAAACCGAGCGGGACTAACCTCCCCCAACTTCGGCGCATTCGCATACTTCTCGAGAAACTCCTTCGTCCACCAATACACGATGGGTTCACCCTCGATCACCGCGAAGCCCTTTGGGTCGAACTCGTAACGCCCCACTTGTGCGAGTACGGCGGCGCGCTTTTTGGCGAGTGCCGGGATGGATTCCTCGCGCTCTTCACGAGGTGTCGGACAGAGGGCAACCGCGTCACCGCATGCCCCTTTTCCGCGAGACACGACGACCATTGAGATTGTCGCGTGTCGCATCAGTTCGAACGCGCACCACCGGAGGTCAGCGAGAGTTCGTAGGCGATTTTGCTCAAGGATCCATTGCCGAAGCTCGGCAAACTGCCCAAGGAACATCCAGCCTTGCATGGTCACCGTCGCGAAGAGGCCGTCTGCTCGACAGAGCTGCAATCCCCGCTCCAAGAACGACGCATACAAGTCCGCCTTCCCTCGCGGATAGTTCTTCGGGATGTACTCGAAGTTCGTCGCTTTGCTGAGTCCTTGGTACGGCGGATTCCCAACGACAATATCGTACGTCCCGTCCTTCACCAGCTGCACGAAGCGCAGCCCGTCTTTCAGCTGTTCGCCCTCGAGACGGATCCCAAGCTCGGCTTGCGTCCCGTGCGCATCCAAGAACTGGGTGAGCGCGGCCTCGAGTGCACCTCGCTTCTTTGCCGCGGTCTTCGCGAACATGGGGCCCCATTGCTTGCCTGTGTCGTCCACGAGCTCGGCAATGGCGTTATCGACGTGGAGCAGGGTGCCCAGGTGATCGACGCCACTCAGGCTTTCGATCAGCTTGCGTGAGGTTTCCGCCGGCACCCCGAGCGTGGCCATTTCCGCGTAGAGCTTGGTGAGCGCCGGATCGTCCTTGGGTAACGCGGCCAGACGGAAACAGGGCGCGACCAGGTTCATCCGCGCAATGGTTGCCTTGGGTGCATACAGCTTGGCCTTGAGCCACAGCGCCGCGGCCGCGAGTTGGATGGCGCGCCGATCGATGTCAATGCCGTGCAGATTGCGGGTCAGGATGCTCTCGGCGATCTCCTCCTTGGACCACGACTCACCGCGGTGCTTCGCCTCCTCGGTGTACATCGCGACGAACAAACCAAAAGCAGCCACCAAAAAATGGCCGGAACCACAGGCGGGCTCGAGCAGCTTCACGTCGCGAATCGATGCCGGCGCCTTGGCAATCGCGTCTGCGGTGATGGGTTGCGGCACATAGTATTTCCACGCTTCCTCGAGCGCACCCTGGATGGGCATCAACGCATCGAGCGCCACCTCGCCCGCCTCGCGCTTCTGGCGCCACTCTGCGCGCCGCGCCTCGAGCCGGGGCAATACGGCCTCTGCCTCAGGCACCCAACCGTTGCGTTTGCAGAGGCACAGCCACGTGAGCCCCAGGCTGTTCTGCAGCAGCCACTCGACCATGTAGCGCTCGGTGTACATCTGCGTCTTGCAGGCGATCTCGTCCGGATCAATCTTGCCGCCATCGGCGATCTTGGCATCCAAGCGCTCACGCTCTGGATCGTTCCAAAACTGGTAGATCCAACCCAGCGTCGTCTCATCGCCCCAGGCTGACTCGAGCGCAGGCTCGTTCAGCGCCTCGACCACCTCGCGCAACAACGCCGCGGGCATGGGGAACAACTCGGTGAGACCCACGGGACCGTAAAGCCCCGGGAGCTCGGTGGCGAGTTCCCCAAACACGACATCCAAGAGATCGCGATAACCGCGCGTGTCGTCTTCGACAACGGGCCCGGCGTAGTGCATGAACTCTTGGGCATAAGCCGGGCTCTTCCAACCCCCGGTGATCACCGGCGGCGCCACGAGCTCGTGCTGCTCCAAGATCCGCAGCATCACCAAGCGATTCACCCAGGTGTGCGCCGCCTCCTTCGTTGCCTCGTCTAGGAAATGCTGACGAGCCTCGGTGCTCAGCTTGTCGCTGGGCTTCTTGCCCTTTTGGGCGGCACAGCGCACCTGCTCGTCGAGCCATTGATCGAGGCGTTCGCGCCGGCAGCGGCGATCTTCCGGCAAGCGCGCCTTCTGCGCCGTCACATCGAGCCGATACTCCCCCTTGATCGCCTCGTGCAATTGCTCGATCAGTCGCGGGCGCAAGCCGCGGACAGTCTTGCGCAGTACTTCCTTGGCTTCCGAAGTCAGGAGTGTCGCTGTCATGGTTACCTCAACCGCACGCGGTGCCGCGCCTCGAGTTCGTGCGCGATCTTGCGCCGCAGTTCGTTCAGCAGCCGCTCGAGCGCCTCGGTGTTTTCAATCTCTCGTCCCTCGAGATCGAGCGTGATCTCGACCACGGGCAACTTGCCGTCAGCTTCCAGGGCCGTGTCGAGCGCCGCTAACGCCTTCTGTTGAGCAACCGCACGCTTCGCCTCGAGCATCCCCTGCAATGCCTCCAAGGCCGGCGCAATCGCGCGTTCGTCCGTGTTGGCAGCCGCGCCCTCACGCAGATGCCGCAGTACGGCGTGGCATTGATCCACATTCAGACGCTCGAATCCAGGGCGACGCTTCATGCCGTCGATCGCCAACTCGAGCTGCTGCTCGTGTTCGTTCAAGAGCGCGCGACGCTTCGAGCGATACTCACTGCGAATCAGTTCTACCGCCTGCGCGAGCTCACCCGCGTCTTCCCAGGGGCGCTCGCTGTTGACCTGCGCCTGCAACGCTTGTGCGGCCGCAACCGCTTCGTCGGAAGGCCCTAGTGTCTCCAAGCTGGGCCAGTAGTGCGTTCGGATGTCTTGTGCCTGGGCCAGCGCGGAAATGGCACTGTCCGTAAGATCCGTCTCGATCCGTCGCAGTAACGTCAAGCCATCGCGCAGGGCCGGCACCGAGCGCTTTACGGCCAACACCGTCGGTTCCACGCGCCGATCGCGACGGCACGTCTCGAGAACACGCTCGAGCTTGGTGAGCGCCTCGGGGTACGCGGTGTCCTTGGGCAATCGTCGGAAACGCTCGCCCAGCTCCGTGAGCCGTTCACGCACACCGGCGAAGCGATCGGCGACCGCATCGGCGATCGCATCATTGTCCCGCGCCAAATCGCGCCCCAAGAGTTCCTTGAAGAGCTTGCAGATCGCGTTACGGTCCCGCGCAGAGAGTGTCTCGACCGTGTTCTCGCTCAGCGTGGCCTTGCGAAAGCCCGTATCCTTGAGGAGCTCACGGGCGCCCTCGTCACGCACACTCGTGATTGCGCCCACTCCCGCGATCTCGATCCGCAGCTTGCCACCGCGTAACAGACCCACGACGGCCGCACGCAGCACATCCGGTGCCACCCCATGCGGTGGCGCTCCGAAATGGGACAGCAAGCTCGAGCCGGCCGCACCCTCGTGCTCACGGACGAAGCTCAACACGTCCATCGGGATTTGCCCGTTGCACACCACCTC
>JBLNFG010000273.1:0-7710 GCA_050263495.1 Myxococcales bacterium
CGAAGCCGCCACCGCTTCCAGACCAGCCGTTACCAGCGAGCGTGGCGCCCAGACCAACGGGCGCGACATGATGCACCAGCAGGATAGATCCCGAGCCCGAATCGTTGACGGGTGAACCCGCGACCAGTTCGTGGAGCTTGCCGTCAAAGTAGATGGCGGGGAGTGCCCCGAAGGCCGCCGGAAACCAGTAGGGTTGCTTTTCCGCGACGGCCTGTGTGACGTGATTAGCGCGGCTTGAGCGGTCGAGGAGCCGCGCGATATGCGGAGACGTCGTGACGCTACCAGGGTGTGATGCATCGAGCCATTGCAGCAGTGAGGAGGCAGCGCTTGCTGGCAGTCCAGTTGCGCGGCACTCGGGGCTACAGGTCAAGCTCGGCGCACCGGTGTCGCAGTTCTCCCCGGCTGAGGTGTTGACTCTGTTATCCCCACAGCGCGCGATTGTGCAATCCGCATTGCAGAAGACAGTCTCGCCGCCATGATCACACTCCTCACCGACGTCGATGGCCCCGTTGCCACAGCCACACGGTGGCGTTCCCCAGACGAGTCGTCCGTCCTGGTAGAGTGCGATCTCGGGCGTCTCCGTCTTGAACAGTGATGATTGGGGACGGGAATAATCGTTGGAGAAGGTATAGAACGACAAGAGTCCCCCACTTACTCTGCCTTGTACGCTCAACGAATCGCTGTTGGGAAGACTGGCATTTCCTTTGAAACTGATCTGGATATAGTGAGACGCCTTGGTGCAAGACTTGGCAAGCGCTGCAACCTGAAGGCTAACGTTACTACACCCAGCGTTGGAGAAGGTGCAATTGGTGGATTGCGTACTAGTGCTGTCAGGCGTGTAGTAGTAACGCAAGACAAGCCCCGCTATAGGAACCGCCTGGCCAGCGTTTTTGACTTCGATGTTGAGGGGCAGTGAATCGGCCAAAAGCTCGTCGCGCTCCGCGGATACCCGCAATGCATTCGAACGGCCCGAGAGGTCTTGTGCGCAGGCATTGCATCCACCCATGCCTGCCTCACATTGCTCGCCCATCAGAGCGTCGACGTAGCCGTCTCCGCAGCTCGAAACACTGCAATTGGGCGTGCAGTGCACGGTTGCTGTCGAGCCATCGCAGGCTTCCCCTGCTGATGGGTTGATCACGCCGTCTCCGCAGCGCGATGGCGTGCAATTGGCGTTGCAGTTCGTGGTGTTCCCGCCAGTATCACAAAATTCGCCCGCATAGGGTTGAACGACGCCATCGCCACACACGGCAGGCACGCCCGTCGTATCACCCGTACTCCCCCCTGTGGCCGTGTTGCCACCTGCAAGGCTAGTCATGCCAGCAGCGGCGGTCGTTCCTCCGCTACTACCAGTGGCACCGCCACCGGAATCGAGGTTGCCGCCAACGGCCACGCCTCCAGCGCTAAAGCCCGTGGTGCCGCCGGTAGTTGTCGACCCACCGATAGCGCTTGGTCCGCTGGTGTTTGACGTGCCATTAGCACTCGCGCCGTAGCCGCCAATACCCGTCGAGTCGACGGTTGTGAGTGTACCCCCGGACGACAGGCTTTCTCCGGTGCTTGCGGGCATTCCTCCCAGCCCCATGCTTCCGCCTGCCTGGACAAAGCCGCCTGAGCCTCCATTGGCCAGGGTGTCGGTAGTCCCACTCAACCCGCCGGTGCTGCTCACCGTTGCTCCTCCGTTTCCACCAGTAGACGCAGCAACTCCAGCACCGACGGTACAACCCTTAGGATCAAGGCACGCGCTTACGTCACTGATAGCGGCGTCGACACATTGCCCGTTGGAGCACGTTTGCGTTGCCCCGCACGGGATATCCCTACACACGACATCCAACTTGATCGGTAGATGCAGAGTCTTATGCGGGATAAAGCGCAATGAGCGACGGGCCACGATGCAGCCGCCCAGGTACCCATCATCGGTACACTGGGTTGCGGATTTGCCCAAGCCGGTCACGACGCGGACACCAAACTCGGCATCCTCGTCGCCATTTGGAACAACAGTCAACGATCCAATGCGACCACCGAGAGTCGAACAGTTGTCGGTCGATGTGTCTGATAACGCGCTCTCAAGTTCTCCAGTGCCGGAAACGGTGATGCTCGTTTCACGTACGTCGTCGCACAGTGCATCCGTGCGCAGTTCGATTTGAACCTGTGTAGGCTCCCGACATCCAGTCACGAGAAGGATCGCGGAGGTTAGCGTAAGTCTCGAAAATGCCATCAAGATGCCTTTACCGACACGGAGCGTCGACTCCACCGCAGAAACCATACGATCTGTGGCGGCGGAGTCCAGACGGGAGTAGAGTTTGTTTTCACGCATGAGTGTTGCCGGCAAGGTCGTGGATGATCGCTTTCGACTGGAGCGATCCATCGGTAGAGGAGGCATGGGTGAGGTCTATCTAGCTACCGACCTTCAAACAATGCGTTCGGTGGCCGTCAAAGTACTGCGTGCCGTGTGTGCGAACTCAGAGGACGCGCATCTCCGTTTGAGGCGGGAAATTGACGTGCTTTCTCGGTTACACAGTCCCTACATAGCGGAGCTATTCTCCGCGGGATATCTCGCGGATAGCTCGCCGTACTTCGTAATGGAGTATCTCGAAGGAAGAGACCTGCGAGCGGAGCTGCGCAGTCGCGGAACATTTCCAATTGCCGAAGCTGCGGCGTATCTAGTGCAGGCTTGTCGCGGAATTAGCGTCGCGCATGAACTCGGTATTGTCCATCGTGATCTCAAGCCCCCCAATTTGTTCATCACGGGAATTCACGCTGCGCGTCAGCTGAAACTCGTAGATTTCGGGGTCGCCAAGCTGTTGGATTCTGTGGACGCAACGCTGACGGCCACGGACACTATCGTCGGCACTCCACTCTACTTGGCTCCAGAGCTGTTGCTGGACTCCAAGGCAATCTCTCCCAAAGTGGATATCTGGGCACTGGGCGTGATGCTGTACGAATTTCTGACAGGCTTCACCCCCTTCGGCGACGATTCTCCCGGCGCAGTCATTGCCGCAATCACGCTAGACGAACTAACTCCCATCCGAGAGATACGGCCCGAAGTGCCCTTGGAAATACAGGAGGTGCTTGCCGCGGCGCTGACGAAAGCGCCAGCACGACGGCTTGAGTCAGCCGTCGAGTTCGAGCAACGCTTGTTGCCATTTGCGGCACGGCCTGATCAACTCATCGTACCGGACATCAGCGACCAGGAGACACACGTGGCGCCCAAGCGTCTGTCCCGGGTGCGCAGCGCGGTCGATCTACGCCTCCAGATCCGGGAAGCGGTGGATGCAGGTACGAAGATCGAAGGTGCGAGCCGTGATCACGGGAGCCCCTGCGCGGTTGACCTAGCACCAGATCCAGAACGCAGAGGCGTGGTCCCGAGCCTGCGTCGACTGTCAATCCCTGCGCTCAAGACCGTCAAAACCCAAAATGTCCATTCCGATGCGCCGAGCGTCGAGTGTATACCGCGCGAAGAACTATCCGAGGCAGCACGGACCAGCGCCGCGCCAGGAATGGGGTCACGCTTGCCGAGCAAGCGCTGGCTCTTCGCGTTACCAGTTGCCTTAAGTGTCGCGATCTTGGTGATAGGGTCTCTGCGAAGTTCAGGGCAGAAAAGCATGACTGAAGACGATCCGTCCACCGCGCTCCGTGCGAATCAACCCACTCGCGAGATGCTTGCATCGCCGCCAGCGGAAACAGTGAAGAGCTCAATCGAGTTGGCCGAGGCGACAGCTATCAACTTGCCGGAGCCACGCTCAGCGCTCTCCCAAGGTAGTTCCAGGGCGGCCTCCGCAGCCGAACCGCAATCGACCACGCGCCGAGCCAAGAAACAATCGTCATCTCAGCTTTTCGCTCCACCACCGCCAGCGAAGACGTTGTCACCCAAGCCAGAGGCGGTATCAGGGGTGCCGCTACGCCTATGAATTCGGGTTGTGTTCGACACTCGTCCCATTTGCGCAGCTGCGCGGTCGCACTGTTGGTCTGCGGTCTGAACTCTTTTGCAGGTCAGGTTAGCGCACAACCGCTAACTGACTCGATGGCGATCTCGTTTAAGGAACGAGGCGACCAAGCCATGGACAAGGGCGACTTTGCTGCCGCTGCCGAAGCCTACCGCCAAGGCAACCAGATTCAACATCATCCAGCCTTCGATTTCAATCTCGCTCGGGCGCTTCAGGGACTTGGTCGGTTCGCGGAGGCGCTCGACTCGCTTGAGCGGTTTGGGCGTGAGGCAACGCCAGAATTGTTGGCCAGGGTTCCCGGATTCGACGCCATGCTAGCCGAACTTCAAGGGAATGTTGGCGAGCTGATCCTCGACGGAGTACCCAAGGCCGCCAAAGTGACCGGCAATGCGCGCGATCTTGGCGAGTTCGAACCCGGCAGGAGAATTCGCTGCAATCGCGGCATGCTTGAGTTGTCGATCGTCTCCGAAGGTTACGAGCCTATCTCGCGCCGCGTTACGATTGTCGCAGGCAAGCCAACGAGGGTGAGCGTTGAGTGGCGACGCGTCGATGACCGCGCCACCATCAGAATCGACGCGTCGGTCCCTGCCGCCAGAGTCAGCATCGACGGACGATCTATGGGGCAGACGCCGCTCGAAGCGAGGCTCAGATCCGGATCGCATCACTTGCGGCTGGATCATCCAGACTGTCCTGCCTTGGAAACGGACATCGTTGTACGGCCGCGCGAATCACGGCGGTTGACCATCGAGATGCCGCACCACGCGCCGCTCTGGGCCAAATGGTGGTTTTGGACCTCTGCGGCGGCCCTAGCCGCTGGGATCGTTATTGCCGGAGTGGCCCTGTCTTCGTCCAAGCCAGCAACTGCCGGTGACATCCAACCCGGTATAGTGTCTGCTCCGCTCGTCGCGCCCTAGTCTCGAGTTGAGCAGATTTTTTTGCTGCCCCCAGCCCGCCTCGCTCGCGCCTCCGGCGCATTGCTCGGCTTGCCTCCCCCAAATTCTCGCTCCGCTTCGAATGGGGGAGGCTGACCGGCAAGGCCGTGCCGTAGCCGCGCCCGACCGCGGTGCGCCTACCGTGCAGGCTTTGGCGGGCGCGGTGCCGACCGAATTGATCGAATGCTCCAGATGCTCGCTATGCCAACGTCATCAGCATGGTTTCCTGCTACTAGCAACGCTGCAGCGGTGATGCGGAGCGGGTGAACGCGAGACGACACGTCGCCCACGCAACCCGCTCCGCCAACATCGTCGTAGGTCGGTCCGATTCGACCGTCAAAACGTTCGGCGCTCCAGCGACTCAGCGAGCGTCGCGCCAAGCGCGCAAGTAAACGGACCGGCGATTTCGACCGTGCAGCACATAATGGGTCCGGCTCGAGATTGACGAACTAGTCGCAATGGAGCGTCTTACCCGACCAAGAACCGTTCGAGAATCGAGACCAGTAGTGGTGGCGTCTCTTGCATCGGATAGTGTGCACAGACAAATTCTTCGAGGAACTGCGCACTAACAGGGAATGCTCCGCATTGATCGATAGAGAGCGTCCTCCCAGGGAAAGCCGGATCGGCGCGATCGTTCTCTAGCTAACGTCGCGGAGCGATGAAAACGACGGCGGGGTTGACTGCGACTTGGCGCTCGCGCGGCGTTGTGGCAGCGATTGCTGCTGTGGGGGAGCGGAGCGAGGGAAGCGTCGATTGTCGGGCACTGGTCGACAACTTGCGCGCGGCGCGACGGCACAGCCCGACTAACGTCGTGGTAGGGCGCGGAATGTGGGTGGCAGCGATTGCGGCTGTGGCTCGGAGCGGTCCGACGGCGGCGTGGACGGTGGTTGCGCAGGCGCGGAGCGGTGCGACGGTGGCAGCGATTGCGGCTGTGGTCGAGCAGAACGATGCGACGGCGGTGCAGATTGTCGCTTGTTCAGAGCCGCGAGCTTCGCGAGATCCGGCAGAGAGTGTACAGCCACCGTTGTTTCAGCAGCGGGCATTCTGCCATAGCGCAGGGCGGCGGCAATTTCTTCGACAGCACGCCCAGAGACGGGCGGAATGACGACGGTAGCGCGGAGCTCTCCCGTAGATAGCAAGTGCTGTCCGTACTGCACGGAACCATCACAGCCCAAGACACGCAGTTCGCCAACGGGTGGTCTGCCCTTCAGCGCCAACCAACGCATTACTGCTCGACGCGCTCCGACGGCCATGCTGTCGTTCTGAGCGGCAATAATGAACGGAGGTAATTGAGTTCCCGAAAAGGTGGACAGCCAACTTGCCATGGCACTCTCACCCCCTTCGAGGGACCAATCACCGTTGACGAAGGAACGACGGATATCCAGACGGTCCGCTAATTCCCGCTCGAGCCCCGCACGGCGCCGCTTGGTCGAGTACACCCCGATGGGTCCTTGAATGAACACGAGCTCATCACCGGGATTGATCAGTAAACGCAGCTGTTGGCCTTGAATACGTCCCACTTCGAAGTGATCTGGCAATACGGCGAGGATGGGCACCTTCGGGTACTGCCGACGCAGATCGTGGATGGCGTTGTTCCATCTCGAAAGGAATACCCATCCGATGCCTAGCTTGGCGGCATCGTGTATGACCGGTAGGAGGACCATCTCACTTACGGGACTAACGATAATTGCTCGGGGTCGATTGGGTTCGGCTTCGTTCAACGCAGCGCGGATTTGCCGCAACTGGTTTTCTGCACTCTTCTCCGCAGATGCGACGCTTGTGTGTAAATCAAGGCGTCTGGCCGTTTGTTCGCAGTCGGATTGTAACAAAATCTGATAATCGTTTTGTCGATCGTGAATGAACAGAGCAATCCGAATCGCAGACATACGACTACCAGGGCAGGTCAGCATAACACCAGCGCGCGAGTGATCTTCAATGAAATGACTGATCGGTGGCTCGCGTATACGCCTGCGCATGCTTTGCGCGGCGCCCGGCGACAGCTCCCACTCGATTCCCGGCATTGTGCTGCTTTTTTCCGTAGCGCCTAAGCACTATTCCCGCAAAAAAGCATCGTATCGAAGCGTGGTTTCACTTTTTTGCCACAGAACGACGTCGTTGGCACTACGCGTCGCTTCTCGTTATTGCCCGTCCATCGAAGATGGGCATCTACGAGCACAACGAAGCGCGCCACATTGGTGAGCAACTCTCGCCATCGAGGTGAGCCCACACCCCGTAGCCGTGACTTCAACCGTTGTCGAGGACCGGCCTCCGACGCCGCACACACGCGTAAGCTCAGCCCTCGGCGTAGAACAAGGTCTGATGTAACACGACGCCGCACACAGTCGTAACCTCAGACCTCATCGTAGAACAAGGGTTCATGCCGCACACAACCTGCCCCGGCGAGTACATTCATACAATCTTCAATGGTCTGATCCCGTGAACACGCGCTCGTCTTGCGTCGACACCACGTGCCGCGACCCGTTGCGATGTTGTCCGGAGTGTCGCAGTACATTAACGTTGCGCAACACGAGATATCGCAAGCGCTAGCGTCCGTCCACGCTCCCCACGTGCACGTGTTGGTGCAGGTGCGTTGTTGAGACTTGCTGCCTCCACACGGGCAGCCCGCCGTTTGTGTGGTAACGTCCTTGGCGCCCGGCACGCATTCCTCGGGATTGTTGCACGCTGACCAGCTACTCCAGGCGCTCCAGGTGCAGTCCGCCTGACACTGCCTGGTGCGGGTTTTCTTACCCTTGGCGCAATTGCCGCACGTATCTGTCTCCGTTGCATCGTCGCCCGCGGCACACACCGGGTTCGGCGCAGCACAGCCGGTGGGGCTC
>JBLNFG010000274.1:0-3922 GCA_050263495.1 Myxococcales bacterium
GCGAGCGATTGAACTGACGATCGAGGTGCCGGTCGAAGACATGTCCGAACTACGCGCGACCGAGCAGACGCTGGCTCCGCGCAATGACGAAACACACGTACCGAACTCGATTTGGACCTCGATTCACCCGCGACTCGTCGAGCTCGTGCGCGCGCACCGTTCGACGATGGTGTTCGTGAATAACCGGCGACTCGCCGAGCGCTTGGCGGCGGCCATCAACGAACTCGCTGGCGAACCGCTCGCGCGCGCTCACCACGGCTCTGTCGCTCGCGAAGAGCGCGTTCATATCGAAGACGCGCTGAAGTCCGGCCAGCTCCCTTGCATTATCGCGACGAGCTCCTTGGAGCTCGGGCTCGACATTGGCGCCATCGAACTGGTCGTGCAAATCGAGGCGCCCCCATCCGTGTCGTCGGGAATCCAGCGCATTGGACGCGCCAACCATCACGTCGGCGGCAACCCACGCGGTCTGATCTTCCCGAAGCACCGCGGCGATCTACTCGCTTGCACCGAGGCCGCACGCCGGATGCGCGACGGACTGATCGAGGAAACGCGCTATCCCCGCAATGCACTCGACGTGTTGGCGCAGCAGATCGTGGCCATCGTCGCGAGTGAAGACTCGATCAGCGTCGGCGAGCTGTACGATCTGGTGCGAAGTGCAGCACCTTACGCCGAGCTGAAGCGCGACCAGCTGGAAGCCGTGCTGGACATGCTCTCGGGTCGATATCCGTCGGACGAATTCGCTGAACTCAGACCGCGCCTCACCTGGCATCGCGACACCGACCAACTCGAGGCACGCAAGGGCTCGAAGCGCATCGCGATCGCTAACGCGGGCGTCATCCCTGACCGCGGTCTGTACGGCGTGTTTCTGTCGGGGCAGAACGAGACGCGAAGCCGGCGCGTCGGCGAACTCGACGAAGAAATGGTGTTCGAAGCGCGCGAAGGCGAAATCTTCATTCTGGGCGCGAGCAGCTGGCGCATCGAGGAGATTACCGCCGATCGCGTGTTGGTTAGCCCGGCACCGGGACAACCGGGTAAGATGCCGTTTTGGCGTGGCGACGGGCTCGGACGCAGCTTCGAGCTCGGACGCGGCATTGGCGAGTTATTGCGTAAGGTGTCCCGCGCCCAAGACGCCGACGCCGAACGGCTGTTGACCGAGGGCGGTCTCGATGCGCGCGCAGCCAAAAACCTCGTGCGCTACGTGCGTGATCAAGACGCCGCGTCCAACGAGGTGCCAACCGATCAGCGCATCGTCGTCGAACAGTTTCTAGACGAGGTTGGCGACGTTCGAGTGTGTTTGCTCTCGACGTACGGGGCGCGCGTGCACATTCCGCTCGCACTCTGTATGCAAGAGAAGGCTCGATGTGAGCTTGGGACGCCGCTCGAAGCGGTGTGGAGCGACGACGGCGTCGTCTTCCGCTTTCCAGAACGGGACGAGCCACCCGATCTTTCCACGCTGTTCCCCGGCCCTGAGGAGATCGAGGATTTGCTGTTGCACGCCCTCGCGGACACTCCGCTCTTCGCTGCTCATTTCCGAGAGTGTGCAGCGCGCGCACTGCTGTTGCCGCGCCGGACACCCCAGCGCCGAACGCCCCTGTGGGCGCAGCGCAAGCGCGCTGCCGGTCTGCTGGCAGTCGTGTCCAAGTATCAGTCGTTCCCGATCGTGCTCGAGACGTATCGCGAGTGCTTGCAGGACGTTTTCGACGTGCCGGCGTTGAATACCCTCTTGACCGAGATTGCCCAACACAAGGTCCGGATCGTGTCCACGCGCGGCGACAAGCCCTCCCCGTTCGCCGTGAGCTTGCTGTTCAACTACGTCGGCAACTTCATGTACGACGGAGACGCGCCGCTCGCGGAGCGCAAAGCCGCGGCGCTCAGCATCGATCCCACGCAGTTGCGCGAGTTGCTCGGCGAGGCCGAGTTGAAAGATCTGCTGGAGCCCGAGGCAATTGACGCAGCCGCAGCGCACGCGGCGCGCAAGCTGTACCCGCCACGCCATCCAGACGATCTGCATGATCTGCTGTTATTGGTCGGAGACCTGTCGCTCACCGAGCTGAGTGAGCGACTGGGTGAGCAGCGTGACGAACTATTGCGTCCGCTGGTCACCACTCGACGTGCACTTGTATTGCGGATCGCTGGCGAGCAACGGGTCATCGCCGTCGAGGACGCGGCGCGCTTCCGCGACGCAGTTGGCGTCATGCCCCCCGCAGGGCTGCCGAGTGCGTATCTCGCCCCGGTCGCTGATCCGCTCTCCGACATCGCGCTGCGCTTTGCCCGCACGCACGGCCCGTTCTCGGCTTCCGAACTGGCCTTGCGCTATGCGCTCCCTGAGGCGCCTATCCGTGAACTGCTGGATCGCGCGGTCGCGAAGGGGCGCCTGCTGCGCGGAGAGCTTCACCCGCAAAAGTCCGGTATCACCTATTGCGAAACCGACGTGATGCGGTCGATCAAGCGTCGCTCGCTCGCCAGTCTGCGTCAGCAAATGGAGGCGGTCGACGGCGCGACCTACACGCGGTTCCTATTGCGTCTCCATGGTATCGGTGAAAGTGCTCGCGGCGTCGACGCGCTCCGTAACGCCTTGGCCCGACTCGAAGGAGCGTCCGTTGATTTGGGCTCGCTCGAGCGAGAAATGCTGCCCGCGCGTGTGCGTGGCTTCAATCCTTCGGATTTGGACGCGCTCCTGGCGTCGGGCGAGCTCGTTTGGCGGGGCATGGAGCCCAGCGCGCAAGGCGCGGGTCGCATCGTGCTCTACTTCCGCGACCGTTTCGCGGCGCTAGCACCCAATCCCATCCCCATCGGCGGCGAACTTGCCGAGAAGATCCGCGCCGCACTGCGCGAACGTGGCGCAGCGTTCTTCCACGACATCCAGCGCACCGTCGGGGGCTTCCCGCCAGACGTGCTTGCGGCGCTTTGGGAGCTGGTTTGGGCCGGAGAGGTCACGAATGACACGCTGCAACCGTTACGCTCCATCGCGCGAGGCGACCAGTCCGACCGCAGACGCGGCGTGCGGATCTCCAAGGTGTTGCCAGGCAGCGAGGGTCGGTTCTCGCTGCTCCACTACGAACCGATCAGCGAAACGGAGCGCCGGCTGGCGCTCGTCGAACGGCTGCTGCTGCGCCACGGTGTCTTGGTGCGCGAGGCGATCAAAGCCGAAGGTATTGTGGGTGGCTTCTCCAGCATCTACGAGGTGCTGAAGGCACTCGAAGACAACGGCCGTGTACGCCGTGGATACTTCGTGGAAGGGCTGGGCGCCGCACAATTCGTGCAACCAGGGGTCGAGGAGCAACTGCGCGGTGAACGCACGGTCCGCGCCGAGCAGCGTGCCCTGCTGCTCGCCTCGTCCGATCCAGCCTCCCCATTCGGTCTTAGCCTGCCGTGGCCTTCCGCAAGCGCACGGCCCATGCGCGCTCCGGGCGCAAACGTCGTGATTGGCGCAGACGGTCGCGCCCTCGCGTGGGTCGCGCGCCGAGAGAGTTCGGTGCTCACGTTCTTTCGCGAGTCGGAGCGTGAACGCGAAGAGGACGCCGGCATCGTCGCCGCCACGCTCAGACGTGCCATCGATCGCGGCGAACGACGTGCCTACCTCGTCACTCGGATCGACGGCGAGGACGCGGAGCGCACCGTCCTTGGTCGTGCGCTCGTCGCCGCGGGGTTTCAAGCGACAGCGCGCGGCTTGCTCAAACGTGGCGCGCGAGCTCCATTTGCGGATGCATCAGAGCCCAGTGGCGAATCTGACGACGACGATCTGGGGATTGAGTGACATGCATTTGCGCGGCGAGCGAGCGGATCGCGTATTGTCACCACCATCGCCGCTCGAGCCCCAGCCCTCCACCTAAAATCGGATCCAAACCCAGGACACCGGTCCGCAGTCGCTCTTCACTCATGATCGTAAACACTCCGTGCCTGAACCATGTGGCATGGCGAG
>JBLNFG010000275.1:0-3691 GCA_050263495.1 Myxococcales bacterium
CGACCTCGCCGCCGGCAAGGGTACGCAGCGATGAACCGACGGAACCCACCACGCCCAGGCTGCGGACACTGTTGCCCACCACGATGTCACCAGGGAAATAGCCCTTCTGTCGTAAACAAAAGATCTCGTTGCCGGAGAGCGAGCAGATTTGCATGCGCGCACGATAGCTGCCCTGGACACGGCTTGTCACGGATTGGTGAACGTCGAGGGTGGGGCCGTCGGGCAACCGTGTGTGATGATTGAGAGGCCCCGAGGGGCCGCGCAACGCCCCACGGCGGCGCGGACGTGCGGTTTCGAGCCTTTCGATGTGTGCCTGAGAACGAATGCTGAGCCCTCCGCGGCTGGCCTTCGTCCATTTCCTTCGAGCGCCATCGCCTCAGAACGGCGAGGCTCCCCAGTGCGGCTCCTATCGAGAGGGCCCCTGAAAACAACGGTTGCCTTGGCGATCCGCTTAGTTGTTGGGGGATTCGGATGCTGGAACTTTCCAGAAGGTACGCGCCTTCGGGGGCCGCGTCGAGGTGTGCCGTCGCTAGATTTGGCCCTTTTCCGATCCATTGCTAAGGTTCGGAGGTGCATCGCCTTGTCCGATCGGTCGCGATCCTGCTCGCCTTGGGTCTCCAAACTCAAACGTCGGGAGCTGCGGGCGCCAGGTCAACGGGGACCACGCGCAGAGGAACGGCGGCAAAGAAAATTGCGGTGCATCGCCCAGCCAAAGGCCATTTCAGAGCGACGTTTCCCGTGGATTACGAGCTGGCGCCAGCGTACCGATACGCGCAACTCGAACCCGGCGCCTGCTATGAGGAGCTGCAAAAACGCGAGCTTCCCGCCGAACGCCAGGAATCGACGTGGCCGGGATTGAGTGCGCCGGTGCGGCTCAAAGGGGCACTGAATGGGGTGACCTTCCGCACCGACATTCTGGAACGCGAGTCGTCGCCGTACGAGTTGTTCGACTGTCGGTTGGTCCTGGCGCTACACGACTTTACGCGCTTGTTGCGAGCGGAAGGCGTGCACCAGGTGGTAATGTCTTCTGCCTACCGCCCACCGCCCAAGTCGATCGAGCTCGGCATGCAAGGTAAGCGTCATTCGGGCGGGCTGGCGATTGACATGCATCGGTTTCAACTCGACGACGGTCGGACGATCAAGGTTGACCGTGACTTTCACGGTCGCATCGGTGCGCCCGTGTGCGGGCGATCGGCACCCCGACCGTTTCCCGACTCGGAGGACGCGCGACTACTGCGCCGATTAGTGTGTGGCGCCGCCGAGCAGCGTCTATTCCAGAGCATACTCACCCCCAACTTCGATCGGCCCCATCACAACCACTTCCACGTCGAACTCACGCTTGGCGTGCGCTGGTTCAGTATTAGCTAGTGTTCGCGAGGATGGAGTAAGCTCCATAGAAAGTACCGCGCTTCGAAGCTACTCCAGCGTGTCCCAGCCAAGTCCAAGGACTCAGAAACGGCATTGTCCCAGCAGTCGCCCTTGCGGCTCATACTTGGTCGTGCACCGTGGTGCTCGAATGCTGCGAGGTAATCGTCGCAGCCCTAACGGCAGTCTCGGTCGGTGTGACGGAGCCAGTTCGGCTGCAGCGCACGCGTAGAGGTCGCCGCGCGCAGAGCATCAAGACGACTGCCGCATGACACAATCTTCCAGAATGTGAGGCCGTGAGGCCGTCTGCTGCAAGCGCGAGTTAGCGGGCGCCATCCGCGCTCCCGATGGTTGCACATCGTTCCGCTACTAGGAACGAGGAAGAACCGCCGCGCCACCGAGTCCGAGGTGGTGCTCAGTGGACCAGACCCGTCGAATCTTCTTTTGTTCCATGTGGGTCAGACTCGACGCGTCCACGTAAGTAAGCTTGGTGCCACGAAAACGATCAAGCATTCGAACCACATCGAGGTGATGCGCCAGCGTTGCATCCAGGACCTTCAATCCCTTGAGATTGTCGATGAGTCCGCGAAATGCCCGAGCTTGTTCCTCTCCCATCCTATGAAGGAACCAGCCGTACGTTTCGGAAAGAACTAGTACAGAAGTATGCCATCGCGGGGTCGAGCCACTAAAGAGTTCCACCGCTTGGTCATGCCAGCGATCCTTGCGGCTCATCAGCGCGATAAATATGCCACTATCGAGAAAGACAGAGCCACTCATGGGGTTTCGCGTCCGTAGAGGACATCGTCCACCGACTCACTGTCAGACGGCGAACCCTCAACAATACCGGCGAATGCCATCCAAGGCTTGTCGCTTGGCTGCTTGGCAACAGCGACCTGCAGACTTCGCCGACATAGTTCAGCGAGAGATATCCCATCACGGCGAGCAAGGCTCTTTGCTCTTCGATACAATTCCTCGTCCACGGATATCTGAGTACGTATCATGTTATCACTATAACGCGACTTGATAACACGTGCAAGATGGGCGCTTTGTCCCCGGGATGGCACCTGCCTGCCTCTACCATTACCGCGACAGACTCGCGCGTACCAGCTAACGACGCGTCCGAAGAACGCCCCGGAGCGAGACAGAAACTACGCGTCAGTATGGAAGGCCGACGGGTTCATTGTTGAGTTGGACGGCATCGTATCGAGTTCTGGTCAATCACACGCGCTCTAGTTTCACGCGTTGCGCATACTCAGCCAGTGCTTCTAGGTCCTCCAAGTCCGAGGTCAACACGGTCCCGCCAGGCTCGGCAAATGCAACAACGAGCGCGTCTACTGCAGAACCGCGCCCAGCACGTCGACGGAGCATCGCAGCGCGTCGCGCAAGGGGTTCACCGACGTCTTCCACGATATCGCATGTCTTGAGAAATCGATTGGTGAGCGCATCACGACTGACATGGCCTTCCAGACATTCGACAAGGACAACGGCAGGAACCACCGGTGGCCACAAACCTTGATCGCGAAGCGCCATGATGATTGCAGCTGCTTGCCGCGTGTGTTCCGCGAGACGGCTCACGCCGCCAGAGTCGAGAACAAGCATTCTACCTAACCCGCCTTGCGAGTAGGTCGTCGGGCAACTCGGCTCGCCAATGCGTCGGCTCGGTTACGTTCCGCGGTGGTGGTGCGGACAGCAGCTTCGCTCGATAGTCAGGTCGGATGAGCCTTTCTTTTGTGGCTGGTTCGGCGTGGTTACTGCTGGGTTCGCTTTGCCGCTGGGATGGACGTCAGGTAGGCGCAGATTCGCATTGGGTCAGCGAATGAACGGCAGTTGTCAGATCGCGTGACCGATCTGTATCGATGGATCGCGCCACCGGCGTGCCGGTTTCGGAGCGTGCCAGGTGTCCCGCCCTTGGCTGGCACGCCTCAAGCGTAGAGCCGCACATCGTGGTGATTGGCATCGAGGTTCTTGTTGCGGTTCGTCATTGCGATGTGTCCGCTCTCGCTGGGGCTTTCTCAGAGAACGGGATCGCTCGGAGAGGACTCGGCTAACCATCGCGATGCACGTTCCCTGACGACTGAGTCCGTTTTCGAGCGCACGACACGTGGCGCATGATCTCGATAGTCACGTTCAAGACTGTGTGCTGCGCGTAGGTGGGTCTATCTGTCTATCATCGACAAGTAGACCTCGCGTTGTTGCTGCAACCGTGATCGATTGCGTTTGCCAAAACCTACAACCCCACGAGGTGCGTCCACTCTGCCAACGATGCGCTTCCTGGGCAAGGAAAAGTGAGCGAGCGCACCATGCCCAATGCCAGAGAGACTCGTAG
>JBLNFG010000276.1:0-5622 GCA_050263495.1 Myxococcales bacterium
TTGCGTAGACTTGACATGAACTGCTGTGCGAGTCGGTTCTTGTCGACTGAGATAGACGTCTTTGATTCAGCAGGGGCACGGCTACCAACGGCGTTCGGATCTTTGTATGGCTTCATCGCCCGGCGTGCAGCCACTCGGAGTGCTGCCTGGCTCTTTCCGATCCCACATTCCGCCTTGATAAGCGTGAGGCCGTCGGGCGCGTTCTCAATTGCGGCCTCCATAGCCGCAATGGTCTCCTCCAGGCTCCGCTCGGGCTGACTCGGCTGCCCGCCGTCAGCATCGACGACAGATTCAGATGCGCCAGTCGTGCGCAACGCGTCCATCTCAGCACGAAGTGCTGCAGCGACATCGGGCCAGTCCTGCTGCAGAGTCCTGAGGCCCTGAAAGGGCAGCCCTCTCTGTCTTCTATCGATGGTCGTGCGCGCACCACTCACGCGATCGGAAGTGCGCGTGTCCGCACCCGTAAGCGCGGAGATTGCCCCATTCAACTGTGGAACGAGCTCCTCCGGGACTCCAAGCGACAGCATGGCTCCCGCTAGCGCCAAGAACGGTGTGTGCCACTCGGACTCCACCGTGCGCATCGCCGCTGCGACATTTCGGGCGAGCGGCATCCAATGCTCGGGTAGGTCTGGGACCGAGGACACGACGCTCGCGCTATGGGTCCCTTCGGGCTTCTTAGAACCAGCTGTCTTCTTAAGGGCAGATTTCGACGACTCGACGTTGGGCGCTTTGAGCGGAACAGCTGGAAGCGGAGGCAAGTCGATCGGTTTCATCCGACTGAGATCGATGCACCGTGAGCGCCGAGTGGGTTCATAGGTGGTGTTGGGCAACCTGAAGTGTCGATTCCACTCTTTGCATTTCCAGTCCACTGCGAGTCCCGCGGCTTGGAGTCGGTAGAGCCAAGCGACGAGATGGTCTTCGGCCTCGTGCACATCGATCACCTTCGACAACGGCTGCACAACGCGAAAACCGTGCGGCGTGTAATACACGCCCGCCGTAGACAAGATCTCGATCTTCTGGTGCGCTTCGCGCGCCTCGAGGAACCCCTCCTCGGTCCAGCATTGGTGCAACGGGTTGTCGACATCGCACATGAAGCACTCCGTGGTGATGCGCCCGCCGTAGCGTCCCAAAAAGAGTTCGAGCCCCTCCTTCTTGATACGGGGTTGTTCGATAAGCCCTTCGACGACATAGGTGACAAGATGCGCCTCGGTTTCGTAGCAGTGGTCGAGAGCTTCCCGAAGAGAACACACGACGTAGACGCGCGGAGGATTTTCAATACCAGGCTGAAAGCTCACCGCAAACTTGTTGGGAGCAACTGCGATCTGAGTCACGAGTGTCCCCCAATCCAGTACTGTCCGCGGCACAACGAGCCGGGCATGGTGGATAGCTTTGAGCAAAGTTCCATAAGCACCTCGGGCAACTGAACGTGAGTGCGATTAGTCGAGCGCGAATAGCTGTTGCTGAGTCGAAGAGGACTCCGCGTGTGCGCGGTCGAGCTCTGCCCACGTCAATCGACCACCCTTGTGTGCGGCGCCGCGCAACGCTTCGATTGTGATACGGCGCTCTGCGCGAGCCTGGCGACCGTTGTCTGGCGCGGGCAGGCTGCCAGTCGTCACTTCGACGAGCTTGCCTTCCACTTCGTCTGGTAGCTCGCGCTCAGCGAGCAACTGATACCCGCACTCGGGACAGATGCGCGAGTTGATCGACAGCACTGCGTTGCACGAAGGGCACTCGCGCACAGGCGCGTCGACCGTTGTCCTCAGGCGCTTTTTCCGTCCCTCAAGGGAGAACTCGCGCTCGTCTTGCGGCAGTCCATGCTCGAGCGCGCACCCGCCGTGGTCGAGAATGATCGCGCGCTGATTCTGCCAAGGCCGAAGGATGCGCCCCGCTTGCTGAAGGTAGAGCCCCGTCGACTTGGTCGGACGCGCGAGAATGGCGCATTTTACGCTGGGTTGGTCCCAGCCCTCGGCCAATACGCCGACTCCCGACACGACCAGAGACTCTCCCTTATCGAGTCTCCTCAGGATGGCGTCGCGCTCCGCAGTTGGCGTCATCCCATCGAGATGTTCCGCAGAAACACCCGCTGCTCGGAACCGCTCCACGATGTGTTGCGAGTGTGCGACTGACACCGCGAACACGACCGTGCGAATCCCTCTTGCGTGCTCTAGCCAATGCTCGACGATGTTGCCGACCAGGGTCGAGCGATCGACAGCGGCCTCGAGCGCGTCTGCTGCATAGTCACCCTTCGAGAGCTTCACTTTCGACAAGTCTGGTCGCTTCGAAGGCGGGATCGTGAATACCCTTGGCTCGACCAGGTACCCGTCGTCGATCAACTGGCGGGGACTCGCGACAAGAACCAGCTGATCGTAAGCATCGCCTAAGCCCTTGCCATCAGCTCGGTAGGGCGTCGCGGTAAGGCCAAGATGCACGGCACTCGGGTACGCCGCGGCAATCTCGCGATAGGTGCGACTCAGGTTGCGGTGAGCCTCGTCGCAGAAGACCAGATCGGCCGTGGGCTTCGCGCGATTGCGCAACGTGTCCACGCTCGCGATCTGAACTGGTGCGCCGGGACGCCGTCTCGGATCGGTTGCCATCATCACGCCAACCGCCTGCGGCGGCAATCCGAACTCGATCAGCTTGCGATAGGCTTGATTGATGAGCTCACGACGGTGAGCAAGAAAGAGCACTCGCTTGCCCGCAGTCGCGGCCTCAGTAATGAGACTGCCCGCGATGACCGTGTTGTGATTCACGAGGCCGTTGCCAATGAAGGCATGCTGCTCCTGGACCTCGCAGTCGATTCGACGGCGGACCGAAGACCGTCGGCTCTTCACTTGCGACCAGGCGAAGTGCTCGTTCACGATGCGCTGGAGCTCGTCCCTCTCATCGCAGCGAGGCAAAGCCTCGGGGGCGTTCAATAGCGCGCGGAGCAAGTCATAGCTGGGGTGACGCTCTGCGTAATAGGCATCAACGTGACGCCAGCTGTCACGGCGTGAGGTACGGCTCGGGACCAAACCTGCCGCGCGCCGCAAGAGTTCGCCCACGCCTGGGACCAGGTCGACGTTGGTATTCCTCTGAGTCCGAAGCAACCTCGCGAGTGCTCGGTCTTTGGTTAAGCCATAGTTGGTGAAGCCCACTTCGCGTGCAAACGCGGAAGTGTCTCGCACGGTCACCACGAATGCGGGCAGCCCAACTGTCTCCTTACGACGAATCGAAGTGTAAACTCCGAGTCCAAGCAGTAGCTGCGTCACCTCCTCGGAAAGTCTCTGGCTGGCGCTACTCACTCCAGGAACTCGGTCGCAGTAGCCATCCCCATCGAAGTAGCCCCGAAGAAAGGCCTGAACCACCTCACGGGTTCCCTCGAGCACAGCTCTGGGTGCCGAGCGATTCTCGCTGTAGTTCCAATCGACACCGTAGAGCTCGGCAAGCAACGGTCGAAACTCTCCCGTTGCGATCAAGACCGCATGTCGCGCCGAGAGCTCATCAACATGCAGGCTTCCACGCCGCAGCGCGAGCGCCTTCTGCCATCGTGCGATGACTGGCCGTACGCGTTCGAGTACGGGAAGCTGCTTATCGATCTGAAGCCGAAAGTCGTTGCAGCATGCGTCCGCAACTAGCAGCCCGAGTGCGTAGGCTTCGTCGAGCGGCATCTCTCTATTCCCAAAATCGGCGTGGCCGCGGGCCACGGCGACCCAGCATTGGTCGTCGAGATCGCCCACGCGCCTCCATTGCTCCTGTCCCGAGCTCGTACGCACCCAAACGCGATGCGCGAGCGTGGCATCAATGGTCAGCCCGCATTCGAGCGTCACCTCCAATCCTTCTCGAACGCCGTCGTCGTACCATCCCGCTACCTCCGCCGAACCCTTCGGGCCGAGGATGCGCTGAGCGCCCCAGAGGTCACCGAAGCGCTTGAGCCCATGGCTCCAAACGAAGGTGTCGCGTGTTACGCACTTGCCGCTGCCGGTAGGAGCGACCAACAACACACGACGTGCGCCGGCAGTGACACACTGCGTAAGCTGTTTGATCGCTGAGGTTTGATATGGCCGAAGTGAGACTGGACTGCGGGGAGGATAGATTTGGTCAACCACGCCAAGTAAAGGGCAGGCGACTCAAAAGCCGGGGACCGGCAAATCAAAAAGGCGACCAGTGCCGGGTGAAGACAGCTTGTCAGGTAAACTCTTGAAGATACATTGAGCATCAACTACTTACAAGCTGAACGTCCTTCCAGCTCAACGGTCACCAGGGGTAGGATTAGGCCCCTCGAACACTCTTCCGAATTCGATATTCGCCGGGTGATATTTGCCCGACTTTGACCATGGTGTGCTGCGCGGTTCGGGGGAACGGCGATGGCGAGCATTGTGTTTGTTCACAGCAAAGCCCATGAACTTGACGGGGCGGCGCTCCAACTTACTGAAGCCCGGACAATGTGTCGTCCGACGTTGATCACAACTCCAGCGTCGTTGCCCGCCATCACAATGTCTCCAATTGCCAAAGTCGAACTTGGGCTCGCGCGTGATGGACGAATTGGCACTGCTGCGGCATGGCGCACGCCGCCAGTGGTCAGTGACAACTCACCATAGATGAGTACCTTCGTGGTGGTTTCGTTAGTTGGACCGCGTCATGCATAAGTCCACCAGCTCTTGCGCGAGGCAACCGGTTCGAAGGCAGCGCGTTCCCTGGAACATCCAAGAACTGGAAGCCTCCGTGTGTTAGTGACAAACCCTTAGGAGCCTGCGTGGCAAGTGACTTGGACGCGTTCGGATTCGACGCCTTTCTCGACATACTCGAGAGGGAACCGCGAGCAACGATGCACATCGGGCTATGGCAGGCACGTCTCGGTGTGCCGCTGGTAACGTTACTTCGCGCAGCTGGCATCCTCTGGGAATGCGCTCGCGTCGATTGGTACCCGTGCCTCAGCGGCTTCGACAACAGCTGCAGGCAGCAGATCATCAAGAACCCGGACAGTGCGACCCACCCATACCTCGCGGTATGTAGCCACACTCGAACCGGAATGCGCACGGCTCTGGCTGAGTCCGACCTATACACGCTGTCGTTGTCGCGCGGCGGGCTCACTCGCGAGCTGCGTAGGGTGTTCGGGATCAGCGGCGAGTTCCAGCCGCACGCAGCGCCGTTTCCAGAGGTCACTCCTATCGGTACCCTTCGGGGGAGGCCCGTCTTCCTTGCATTGCTCGAGGGCGGTTGCCCGTTCGAGAGTTGGCTTGCTGGTCTCGGCAGCAGCTACGTGATGGTACCGACGGACCGTAACCTGACTGATATGGCGAAGCGCCAGTGTGCGCCCGATCGCCCGACAGAACTGATCGTGCTTCGCCAATCGCTAAGCGCCACCGAGACGGGATTTATTGCCAACTGGCCTCTCGAATTGCGCGACGGGCGTGCTTCTGGGGTAGTGACGCGAGAGCCTGCCGCGTACGCAGCCTACAGTGATCGCGGGTACGAGATCCTAACGACTGCGGAGCGACGCGAGCGACTATCGGATCTCTCGCGCTATGATCTGGTTTTGGACACGACCGAGGTCGTTGAACAGGGGCGCTACCTTGGGAGCCGACGGGATGTGGACGGAACGGTCGAATCGGTGCTCTTGCCGTTCAATGAGGCGGCCGTGCT
>JBLNFG010000277.1:0-3852 GCA_050263495.1 Myxococcales bacterium
AAACACAGCGCAATGACGCTGAGCAGTTGATTGGCAATGCCAAATAAGGGCCACAATGTGTTGATCCCGCCGAGTGGGTCGATCACACCCTGGATCAGAAAGTATCCCCAGGCACCAACCAGAAGCGTGCTGGCTAGGAGATTGCTGCCCCAAGCGTGCGTATTCCCAAGCGGCGGATGAATCTGTTTGAGGAACGCCTGCAACAAGAATCGGCCCACCCGAGTACCAGCATCAATGGTCGTCAGGATGAACAGTGCCTCAAACATGATCGCGAAGTGGTACCAGAGCGACAGCAACGAGCGCCCTCCGAGCACGCGAGAGAAAATCTCCGCCATGCCAACTGCCAAGGTTGGCGCGCCACCAGCACGTCCAAACATCGAGGATTCGCCGAGATCGCGAGCTAGTGAAGCCATGCCCGCGGCTGTGACTGGGAACCCCCATCCGGTGATGGTAGTCACGGCGGCTTCCGGCGTTTGGCCGACCACAGCCGCCGGGCTATTGATGGCGAAATAGACGCCGGGGCTAAGTGTGCCAGCCGCGATCAACGCCATGATTGCTACGCCGGATTCCATCAGCATGCTCCCATATCCAATCGAGCGGGCGTGGGTCTCACGCGTGATCAGTTTGGGGGTGGTACCTGACGCAATGAGCGAATGAAAGCCGCTAATCGCGCCACAGGCGATCGTGATGAAGCAGAACGGAAAGACACTGCCTGAGAACACTGGTCCCGTGCCGTCAATAAAACGAGTGAGCGGTGGAATGGCCATCATCGGCATGACCATCAAGATGCCGATGGCCAGGGCAGCGATCGTTCCAAGCTTCATGAACGTGCTTAGGTAGTCGCGCGGTGCCAGAAGCAGCCAGACCGGCAAAGTGGACGCCGCCAAGCCGTACACGATCAGCGCATAAGCCAGCGTCTCGCCTTCGAAGGTCAGCAGGCGTGCCAGCGCCGGAAGCTCGTGGAAGTATCTCCCTGCATACACGGATAGTAGTAGTAACGCGACTCCGATCACGCTGACCTCGAGCACGCGCCCCGGTCGCAAAAAGCGCAAATAAATACCCATGAAGATCGCGATCGGCATGGTCGCCAGAATCGTGAATGTTCCCCATGGACTATGCGCGAGCGCCTTGACTACGACCAAGCCGAGCACCGAGATCAGGATGACCAGAATCGAAACGATCGCCACCAGCGAGAGAATCCCCGCCGTATTGCCGATTTCGTCCTTGACCATTTCTCCAAGCGAACGACCATCTCGGCGCATCGACGCAATCAGGATCACTACATCCTGGACTGCACCGGCGAGTACCACGCCGACGGGGATCCAGATTGCGCCCGGCAGGTAGCCGAACTGGGCTGCCAGCACTGGTCCCACGAGTGGACCAGGCCCGCTGATCGCCGCAAAGTGGTGACCCAACACGATCCAACGGTTCGTGCGTACAAAGTCCCTGCCATCATCGTGGATTTCGGCGGGGGTAGCGCGGTGATCATCGAGGGTGAAGAGCCGCGCGGTAATCCACTTGGAATAGAAGCGGTATCCGATGGCGTACGTACAACCTGCAGCTACCAAGATCCAAGCCGCGTTGATCGGCTCTCGCCGTTCGAGCGCCATGACCATATAGGCAACGGCACCAGCCAACGCCACCAACGACCACCCGAGAATCCTGGATAGACCCTTCACGTTCTATGCTCCAACTCAACTACTTCTTGCCCACTTGACGTGCGGTTGACTGTTCAGTGAGTACGCGGCGGATCAAACGTTCGAACCGACTTGCAGGCTGCGCGCCTTCCAAAAGGTAGCGCCCAATAACGAAGCTGGGCGTTCCGGTGATGTGCAGGTCCTCTGCGAGCTTGCGGTCGCGATCGATGATTGCTCCGTGCGCCTGCTCGCGGCGCTCTTCCGCAAGTGCGTCTGCTTGGACCCCAACGGACTTTGCGTACCCGAGCAAGGCAGCTTCAGACAGATTGGATTGGTGCTCGAACAACCAGTGGTTGGCTTGGAAAAAGGCCTCGTCCCCGCGTCGTGCTCGCAGCTCCCGTGCAAGGGTGGCCGCTGGCCTAGCTCGCTCGTGAAAACTGAGCGGCAAATCGTACCAAACGATCCGGACGTCAGCCGGATACTTCTTACGTACCTCGCTCAGGGTTGATTCCGCGCGTTGACAGAACGGGCACTGATAATCGGAGAACACTCGAATCGTGACTTTGGCTTTTGCTGGGCCGAGACTGGGACCCTCGGGAAAACTCGCCGCCTCCGCGATGGTGGGCGGCGCTGGTGCCGGTTTCGCCTCCGCCATCAAGGCGGAATACAACTCTGAGTCCTTGATCCCTCGATCCCTCAGCCCCTTAGCGGCTGTGAGTTCGCGATCGATGATCTCGCAAAAGTCCTCTATGGGGCGAGCCCCTTTGATACGCCAGCCATTGACGAAGAACTGGGGCGTCCCTTCGACACCAAAATCGTCCGCAACGTCGGAGTCGGCCGAAAGGACCTGGTCTCGAAGTCGTACGAAGTTGCGTTGCTGCAGTTGAGCCAAATCAACGCGCAAGGACCCGACCACAGGCAGAGTTGCCAGATCGGACAGAGCATCTTGTTTTGCGAATAGTTGATCCGTTGTGGACCAGAATGCTTCATCGCCGTGGTTCCGGCGAATCAGGATCGCGAGTGAACTGGCGGCCGCCGCATGCGGGTGGAACTCGAGCGGCCGGTGTCGCCAGACGACCCGGATCTGGTCACGGTACTTTGCTCGTAGTTGTTTTACGGTCTCGAAACCACGCTGGCAGAACGGGCATTCATAGTCCATAAACGCGACGATGGTTACCGGAGCTGCGCTCGACCCAAGCTGCGGTGAGTCGCTCAGGGGGATGGCCCAGCGCACCGGGTCCGCTTTTGGCGTCGCGTCTTCGGTGGCTTTGGGCACGTGATTCTTCGCCACTCGATGGGCGTAGACATCGCCCTCGGGCATGCCCCGCTCGAGGAGTTGCTTCACCAAAGCCAGCTCATCGCGGATTGTCCGCTCGAATTCCTCCTCAGCCAGCGCCCCGGTTAGGCTGATGCCGTTGATCCGAAACTCAGGAGTTCCGTCAATTCCGTGTCGAGCCGCCAACTGTGCGTCGCGTTGTAGCTGTTCCTCGACGGTCACACCAAAGACTCGCCCCATGGAGACCGCATTCTGGCTGCTTGGGCGCGTGGCTTGCTCCGCCCAAACCTGCAGCGTCGCGTCATTCAGTTCTGACGAGCTCGTAAACACACGATTGAGGAACGCCAGCGCTGCTTCATCGCCGTGGCTTCTCTGCAACTCGAGGACCGTCCGTGCGGCTGGAGTGGCATGCGAATGGAAGGGCAGAGGCAGATGCTTGATGACGATTCGAACCTGATCCGAGCCGAATCGCTTCTGAACGCGCAGGATGGTCTCGTAACCGCGGGCGCAGTACGGGCATTCGAGATCCAGGAAGGCCACGACCGTTACCGGGGCGGACCGGCTGCCAATTCCGAGATCTTCCGGGTACACCGGCAAGATCTCCGATGCCCGCAGGATGACAGCGGGAGCCACCTTGGTTACGTCTGCACGTCGTTCAACGCTCCGCTGCTGCGAAGGTGCCGCACACCCGATCGCGAGCGCCAACGCCGGAAGCCAAAGGCTCAGCTTCCAAGTTCGACCAAGGTTCGACCTCTTCCATGAAGCGCAAGCCCACTTGGCGGGCGCGCTCTCCTGAGAAGGTGCTTGCGGAACGCTCGAGGGACGGTGTGACCAACGGACAACCAGCATGGGCGTCGTTTTAGCCCAGGCGCCGCGTCTTTGGGAACCTCAAGCGTACGCGAGCGTGCGCACGCCATCCCGCGTCTAGGTTTCGGCCAG
>JBLNFG010000278.1:0-3260 GCA_050263495.1 Myxococcales bacterium
TGACAGCACCTCCGAGGGGTGGCGGACTCTTGCCGTCGCGCTCGACGTAAGCGCACTTGCGAGCTCTGACGAAATCAGCGAGGCGCCCGATGCCGTAGTACAATGCTTCAGAATCGCATGAGCCGAGCTCGCTCCGCTCGTCGGCGTTTGGCTCATGGCCAGCGGGAATAGCCGTGTTCGCGACGGACCTACATAAGTGGCTGTCGGAAGCTTCAGCGGGGGCTACTGAGCCGGACGGGGCCGCACCAGCATCGCTCTTCGCGCTCGTTCGCGTGTTGGGATGGCAGCTCGTCGTGATTAGCACAAAAGCGAGCGTGGAAAGGCGCGTGAATGAGGGCATTGGGGTGATCCGTGTTTTGGGACCGTTCTAGCGATCAGCGGCGACGGATATAGCAACGTTCGGCGCTATTGCCTTCGGTGCCGCGATACGATCGGAACGATGCCACCGTCGAGGTCGTCAGCTTCGTTCTTGGAGGCCAGCCGGATCGGTCTTGTCTACGGCCTCTCACAAGACATTACTGAGCCACTCGAAGTCCATTCCGCCCACGACGACCCCCGAGGGCGGCATGATGACATCGCTTACGAAGTAAGTTACGAGCTTGCCAAACGCGGCGCCAATCACGACACCCACGGCCATATCGACGACGTTGCCCTTGACGGCAAATCCCTTGAAAGCAGGACAGATCGCGATGTCTACGACCGAGGAGCGCTCACCCGAATCCAAATCGGATCCGTCTTCTCGACAACTCTTTGCTTCGGTGCAGCTCAAGCCATTAGCGAGCGCCTCGGGGTACCGCAGCCGATCGAGCCGCGTTGGTAGATGCCTGCAATGCGGTGACCACGCGTCCTCTCCTCTCTACTCTGCGATGGTCCTGGTCGTGTACTCGGGATCTGCCCGAATGGCCTCATCCGTGAACGGGAACGTGATCCAGTCCTTGTCGCTGAACCGCTGTGTCTGATCCGCAAAGTGCGGTGACGTCGGATCGGGCGATTGCGAATAGGTAAGGAAACCTTGTGCGATGGGCGGGTCGGTCTCGAACGACACCGTCCAGATCACCGATGATCCGTAGTCGACCTCGACGCGACCGTTCCGGCCGGGCTCGAACGAGGCGATCGCATTGTAGATATCGTCATCGTCCCCGCCATGAATAGGAATCGTCCGCCCGCCCCCCGCGAACACCTGCAGCTCGCCCCACGGCCTCGTGTAGTCGATGCCGATCGCATCCAACGTCAGCATGGCCTTGGCCATGGCTTGTAGTGAGGCCACACGGACCGCGGCGTCCGCGATCCGTAGGCCACGCGGCGTACCGAGGGGATCGGTTGGATCGAAGGGCACCGCGTAGTAGTCGGTTCCGCTCACGTTCAGGGCGTTTCTCCATGCGGAGTAAAGAGGCCAGCCGACGCTACCGAGATTGGCTGTGCCATCCCAACGAGCGAGGATGCCGCACCCCTTCGCGATGTCCACTTCGCTACCATCCTCGAGCGCGATGCTCGCGCTTGCACCCGCCGACGGGCAAATGGTCTTCAAGTCGTCCAGGAGCACGGTTGCGGACATGGAGCGGTTCGAGAACGCGATGGCTTGCAGCGACTCGAGTGTGAACCGGTTGCCTGATAGCCCGTCCCTCCCCGCCAGCCTCGCGGCAATGTGGTTCAGCCCGAGCCGAGCGCGCCCCGATAACTCATGACCGTCCTGGCTGACGAGCGTGGGGAAGCCGGTTAGTGGCGCAGCCGGATTGGTCTGCCAGGCACTGTCGTTGCTGTTTTGCACGTAGTCCGCGCGGACTAACGAGGGAAGCTTCGCGATGGGGACGATCCCCTCCTGCGGAGCATGACGGTCAGACCTCCACTTGCAGGCGGACCTGCTTCCGTCCAGCACGTAGGCCCCGTCGATTCTCGTAGCTGGGAAGCCTGGCGCCACGCAGATCTCGAGCTGCTCGTCCGAAATGTAGGGCACCGGGGTGACGTCGGAATAGTAGACACTGCCCCGTCGGTCGGTTGCGATGGCGTGGACCCAAGGAAGTCCAATGATCGACTCGACGGCGTACCGGAGCTCGGCGAGCGAGCGAGCATTGTTCATGGCCCACCACTGCTCCATGATCCGATCGTTGTCGAAATTGACGTCCCGCAGGGCCATGGCCATGGAAGTGCCGTTCCACCGAACGACGGGACCATACTCCGTAAGGAAATAGCTTCGCTCGATAGTTCGGAGTGCGCCATCGGCATTGACGACGTCGACCTGCAAGCGCTTCGCCGTCATTGGCTTGGATTGGCCATCGACCATGTACCGCGTTGGGTCCGACGGATCTAGCGGCAATGCATAGAGCACGAAATGCTCCGAGGTGTTCACGGTGTGGGTCCACGCCACGTATCGATTGAACCCGATGTTGACGAGGGGCACGCCGGACACAGACGCCCCCATGACGTCGAGCTTGCCGGGAATCGTGAGATGCATCTGATAGAAACGCAGCGCTGTGCTCCAAGGGAAATGCGGATTGGCGAGCAGCATGCCGGCACCCGATGCCGTGGCGTCGCGTCCCAAGGCCACGCCGTTGCTGCCCAGCTTGGCTTTCGTCTGTCGCGAGAGGAGCTCTCGTATAGCGACCCCGGCGCTGGAGGATGACGTCAAGGCGCTCGTCTCGGCTGCGTCGGACTCTTGCTGGTTGACTGGTGGCTGCGCAGCGTAGAGGGTGTCCGCGAAGTTGATGCCGCTCGCGAGCACCGAGATGTGCCGTGTCATGCGCACGAGATCGAGCGCGGTCACGGGCCTCACCCACGCTGCATTCCTACAGGCCTCCGGAAGGTTTGCGCGATCGGTCTCTCGAAGATAGCGATTGTAACCAGCGGCGTAGCCGGAAAGGAGGTCCTTGACTTCGCTTGGTTGGTGCCGCCACGTCGCTTGTACGAGCGCAGGGTCATTCAGGTATCGATGGTAAATGTCACTACTGAGATTGACCTGAGTCGTACCCCTTCCGGTCGGATACGCGCTGGCGGCGCCGAAGAATTTCGAGCGCTCGCCATTCACGGTGACGATGGCGTCCGCAAGAAGACAAACGTTGTCTTGCGCATAGGCATACCCGAGCCCGAAGCCCAGCCCCAACTCGTCTTTCGCCTTGACGTGGGGAACGCCGTACGCCGTACGGCGGATCTCCGCGCGGTACTTGGGGCGCCCGCGTCCGCGGTGCCCTTCCTGAACCGCGTCGACGGTATGGCCCGTGTCGTCGATGGAGGAGATCTCGGGATTCGCTTGTCCACAGCCGACG
>JBLNFG010000279.1:0-4601 GCA_050263495.1 Myxococcales bacterium
TCGGTGCGGAGATCCTTGGCAGCTCGATGGTCCTTGGCGAAAACGCGTACGAGATCGTCCCCGGCTTCATGGGCACCGCGATTGGCGCCTTTGCCGATCATCGCGCCCAAGTTAGCAGCGACCCCGAAAATAGCGATCTGCCCAAGACCGAGGAGGCCCTCCTGGCGCAGTACCTGTTGCGTAATCTAGAGTGAGCAGCCTGAACGGCACATCTTCAGGCTGAGCTGCACCATCGAATCTGCCGCGGGCTGCGCGGAGAACGAGTGGCTCTGAGTCGAATCGCGGCAAGGCTCGGCCCGAGCTGGCCGGGCGGGACCGGGCTCACCCGAGCCCGCCAGAGGAAAAGTGCGTCCTAGCCCGCGCGCGGTCCGGGAAATTGCAGCCTTTCCGGGTCGCAGTGCTCGAGTCGGCCTTGCGGTTTCGCTCCGCGGTAGACATCTTTGCGTATCCTACGAGCAGTTCGGAGCCCCAATGCCAGCGGTAACCTTTGCACTGACCATCGCCGGTTATCTCGGTTCCGCGGTTCTGTTTTATCTGGCACTAGTCCGCGGTTCGTCATCCACCCGCTTGTTGACTCTGGCGCGACGGGTGCTGTACGGCACGCTGGCAATCCATTTGACCGATATCTTGGTCAAGAGCTTCCTGCGACGCGAGTGCCCGGTGCTTTCTGCCGCGTTCGCGATGAGTCTTGCCGGGCTGGGCGCTGCGGTTGCCTTCTTGGTGTGGGCGCGGCAAACGCGACTGCTGTCTTTGGGTGCGATCGTTGCCCCGATTGCGCTCGGCATGGTTGTGGCTTCGGAAGCTCTGCTCAATCGCGAGGTCGTGTTGTGGGTGCCCGGGTGGTTTCTCGGATTGCACGTGTTGATGAACCTATTCGCCGTAGCGCTGCTCGTACTAGGGGCGGCCGCATCCATTGCCTATCTGGTGCAGGTGGGCAGACTCAAGTCGAAGCGTCCAGCCTCCGCGCTCTCGGCGTTCCCCGGTCTGAGTGCGCTCGAATCGTTCATTCAACGCTCGCTCGGATTAGGCTTGGGCGCTATGACGCTTGGAGTCGTTTCGGGCGCGGTGTTCGCGGAACGGATGGCTCACGGCGGCGTTGAACTCGCACGCGTCTCGCTCGCCTATTTGTGCTGGCTCACCGTAGCTGGTTTGCTTTTGGGTCAACGCCTCTTCGGTTGGAATCATCGAAAGTTGGCTTGGGCCGTCGTGGTAACGGCGGCCTTGTCGATCTCGGTGGTCGTGCTGTACGGGCTCTCGAGCGGTGTCGTCGGGGGGCACGCTTGATGCTCGTCATCGGGCTTTCACACCGCACGGCTAGCATCGAGGTGCGTGAGCGCGTCGCGCTCGACGAGGATGCGGCGCAATCGTTACTGAAGCACTTGGTGCAAAACGGTACCGTCGCAGAAGCGATGGTGTTGTCGACGTGCAACCGGATGGAGCTCTATTTCGCTCCAACGGGTGGCGACATGGGTGAGCGCGCAGTCGACGACGCCTTGGAAGCGCTGCGATTCACCCGCGCCGACATCGGCAAGCTCATTTATCTGCATGCGGGTTCCGACGCGCTGCGCCACCTATTTCGGGTTGCTACCTCACTCGACTCACTGGTCGTCGGTGAACCGCAGATCTTGGGTCAGCTCAAGCTGGCGTTCGAACGCGCGCGCGCCTTGGGCGTGGTCGGGGCCCAACTGAACCGCGCTGCCACGAGGGCGTTTCGCGCCGCAAAGCGGGTGCGCACAGAAACGAGCGTGGGGTCCGGACAGGTTTCGGTCGCCACGGTGGCGCTCGACTTGGCCTGCCAAATCTTCGATGATCTGCGCGGTAGGCGTGTCGCCCTGGTCGGAGCTGGCGAAATGGGGGAGGCGATTGCGCAGCTGCTGCAGCAATCGGGCGCGCACCTCTCGATTCTTGGACGCAATGAGCAACGCGTGCAAGCGTTAGCACGTCGTGTTGGGGCAGAAGCGCACCTGTTGTCGGAGCTTGAACGCACGCTGGTCGACATCGACGTCGTTGTTACCAGCACCAGTGCCTCCTTACCGATTATCACGTTGGAGCAGGTAAAAGGCGCGGTCAAGCGTCGTCGCGGACGCGATCTCTTCTTCGTCGATGTTGCGGTTCCGCGAGATGTCGACGAGCGAGTCGGAAAGCTCGACGGGGTATATCTGTACAACGTGGACGACCTCTCTTCGGTTGTAGCGCAAACACAAGCTCATCGTCAGCAGGGGGCACAGCACGCCGAGTATGTGATCAGCGAGGAGCTGGCGAAGCTCGAGCAACATGAGGAGATGGAACAGGTGGTGCCTACGGTTTCGGCCTTGTATCGTCGGTTCTCGGAGGTGTTGCGCGCAGAAGCGGAACGTAGCCTTCAAGGCGGGCTCCGAGAGCTAACACCTGAGGAGCGTGAAGCCCTGGTTCGGCTCTTGGATGCGGCGACCAACAAGCTGCTCCACCATCCCGTCACTACCCTCAAACGCTGGGCGGTGGAACGCCCGCTAGAGGTCGATGCAACGCTCGAGTTGATGCACGAGATGTTTCTCTCTGCCGAGGAAGAGCGTCCCCACCGATCAGCTCCGAACTCTGCGCCAACGAGTTCCTTACCGAAACACCCGGTCTCGTCCAGAGCAGCTGGTTTGGCGGAGCGGGAGCTACACCTGTTGGCCCCCCCCGCAACCAAGGGAACGGGATGAAGATCGAGTGGAGCGTGGGCGCGACCTTGATGCCGACGCATTTCCCGCAGCATGCGATCGGTTTGCCGCCGACCACCGCATGGGGACAGCGCGGCGTAAGTAGAGGATATGGATGAAACGTGCGCTCGTCGTGGCGACTAGAAAGAGTCAATTAGCGTTGACGCAAACCCGCGCATTCATCGCTCATCTGAGACTCGCCCATCCTAGTTTGGACGTCACCGAGTTGCACGTCACGACCAGTGGCGACGTGATTCAAGACCGTTCGTTGGCTGAGATTGGCGGCAAGGGCTTGTTCGTCAAAGAAATCGAGCTGGCGCTGCTCGAGCGGCGCGCCGACCTCGCTGTGCACTCGATGAAGGACGTGCCAGCGGAGCTCGCGTCGGGGTGTTGCATTGCAGCCATTCCCGCTCGAGAGGACGCGCGTGACGTCGTGATTTCGCGTGATGGCAGGAGTATTGAGCAACTCCCGCAGGGGGCGCGACTTGGAACGTCGTCACTGCGGCGCCAGGTCCAACTCGCCGAGGCCCGCTCCGACTTCGAGTTCTTTCCGTTGCGCGGCAACGTCGACACCCGAATTCGACGTTGCAAGGAAGGGGTAGTCGACGCAATCCTGCTGGCTGCGGCAGGTTTGGCGCGCTTGGGTTGGCTCGACCGGGTGAGTCAATTCTTGCCCGTGGACGAATGCTTGCCGGCCGCGGGACAGGGAGCACTCGGGATTGAGTGCCGGTCCGAGGACAGCGCCACCCGGGAATGGCTTAGGGTATTGCACGACTCCGAGGCAGCCACGAGAGTGGCGGCGGAGCGAGGGGTCCAGCGGGCCATTGGAGGAGGGTGCCAGGTGCCCATGGCCGCGTACGCGGAGCGAAACGCGGAAAATCTGCGAGTCAGGGCACTTTTAGCCAATGATTCAGGCGGCCTCTGGCGGTCAGAGCGGAGCATTCTGTGGCCGGCGGACGAGGCCGTGGCAGCGCAGCTGGGTGAAGAAATGGGGCGCGAGTTGCTCGAAAAGGCACAAAAGGGCGTGTTAGACTCCGCGCCATGACGAGCCGTACGTTAAAGAGAATCGCGCTAGTTCTTGGTTTGATGTTGGTGCCCGCAGCAGCAACGGTTGGCTGTGGCGGAGGTAAGCCGAAGACTCCAGTGCTCACCGCTGGCGAGATGCCGGAAGGGGCAACCTGGAAGGGCGTGTATTACAGCCCCATTTACGGCAACCTGCACCTTGTGGAGGATGGCGGCGAGATCAAGGGCGCGTGGCGCACGGTTGCTGGCGACTCTTGGGGTGAGTTGACGGGCAAGGCAGACGGCAATCTGCTGCGCTACGAGTGGGTCGAGCACCGAATTGGCATGGTCGGGCCTTCCGCGGATCGCACCGGGCACGGCTACTTCAAGTACTCACGTAAGGCTACTGAGGGCATCAAAGAGCCGGACCAGATCCAGGGCGAGTGGGGACTCGCTGAGAGCGAGACGGGCAACGTCTGGAAGGCTACTCGTCAAACGAACATGGAACCCGAACCGAAATCGGTGAAACCCGACGAGGTCGAGTCCGCTGGTTCAGTGCAGGCGGGCGGCTGGGATTCGGGTTCCGGCAAAGGCTCCGACGACAAAGACAAGGATAAGGATAAGGACAAGGACGAGGATTGATCGCGCTCCTAGCGTAACCAAAGGGAGCCATAGCGCTCGGGCCAGCGTGTCGTCGCGGTGCAATCGCCTCGCGTTTCCACACTGGCCCGTTGCGTCGCACGATTCTCGCTCACTAGTCGGCGTTGCGAGCGAATCTCTTCGGGCAAGCCGCGACCAAGAGACGCTGTGCGCGAATCTCTTCGGCTCGACGTGCTTTGGCTGCCCACCACCGCCGCGCTCGATGTGCGAGCGCGGCTTGCTCCTCCCCGACGCATCCTCGCGCTTCGCGCTGCGGTT
>JBLNFG010000280.1:0-6106 GCA_050263495.1 Myxococcales bacterium
AAATTCGAGTCAAGATCAGATCGTCAAGTCACGCTCCCGGTGGCGCCTAATCACGCTTGCAGTTGGGAAGCGCTGCAGGAGATTCGGCATTGACCAACGGCGCGTGGTGCGCCTGCAACTGAAACCTCAAATGATACGCATCGCATTCGATATCGATGACGGAGTACTGGCCCGAATGCACAGCGACCCTGGTGAGTTCACTCGTGAACTTCGCATAGCCGCTGCTGTGAAATGGTACGAGGACGAACTGGTGAGCCAGGGCTGGGCTGCTGAACATCGCCGGCGTGTCGTAAGCCGAGTTCGTCGAAGCGTTTGGTCGCTACAGCGTCACGCCTTTCCAAGACTCGCTTGACGAACTCATGCAAGCAGTGCGGGTCACCGCAGATGGCTGAGAAGACCTGGGTCTTCAACGCGTTGCCGCTCGCCAAAGGAGTGATTGCTTGAGCGTTCGACGAGGTAAGTTAGCTTCGCGCGGTTCTCTTGCGCCGCGCAATGATGTCAGACGGCGTCAACAATACCGCGTTGCCCTCTGAATCGGCCTCGACCAATTCCGTACCGGTTGCAATCGCTAGATCCTCGGCATCACGCTTGGCACGACGAAGGGCAGCAATAACGTCCTCGATGCGCTTCTGATGTTCGGGATTGCTGGTGGTTGGAGCGTTCAACGTAGCGGCTCCTGACTCGATACTGATGGGCTCTGGTCCGGAATTGTCCAGTAAGAGCCAGTGATCGACGAGGGCCTTGTAGATCTGCTCGAAATTCTGCACGCCCGCGACGAACCGCCTCCGCACGACGCCCGCCTCGATGGCATGGCCGCCCTGGCGAACGCGTCGGGCAACCCGATCGAGTGTGACTTGGCGAAGGTCTTCGATGCAAGTGTGGTCTCAAAAGCAAAGCTTTCGCCGCGTCCCACGTGTTCGTCGATAAGCTCCAGCATCAACCGCCCTGCACGAACGGCTGCACGCTCTGGTTCGAACGGTTCCAAACCGGCGGCTATGAGGTCGGCGTTGATGAACGTCAGGCATCTCGCCTCGACCGGAAGATACTGACGAGCAAACGTCGTCTTGCCCGCGCCGTTCGGCCCCGCAAGAATGTAGATGATTCTGCCCGTGTCCGTCACTTTTCTCCCCAATAGCATCTGTACGCTTGTCACAGCGAAACCTATTTCGCCTGGCTGCGCCCCCTCGCTCTAGCGTTCACCGCAAACAGTGGCGATGCTCGCTCGCACCCTGGGGCAGGGCGGACGCGCCACCTCACGCACGGTCTGTCCCGGCGGCAGTGGCGCGTTAGGGCGGCACAAGTTGGCACACCTCTTTGGGAAATGCGGCGAAAGGTCGTGTAACCTTGCGGCACTGGACTTGCTTTGCGGGGCCTGGCCCTCGCGAATGCGGAGATCCTTATGAAGGCGCTGATTGATCACTTTGGCTATGTCCCCGAGACTTGTGTTTGGGAGCTCACTCGAGCGTGCAATCTGAGGTGCGGTCATTGCGGCACCTCGGCTGGGCGGCGCCGAGCCTGTGAGCTAAGCACGGCTGAGGCAGTCGACCTGGCTCGACAACTGGCTCGCCTTGGCAATCGCCTCACGACGCTTTCTGGCGGTGAACCTACGCTGCGCGACGATTGGCCCGTGATCGCACGCACCCTGATCGATGCGGGCGTCATCGTTAACATGGTGACCAACGGTCAGTCTAACGCCGATGAGTTGGCGCACATGGCCGGGGAAGTCGGGCTTGCCAACGTGGCAGTGAGTCTGGATGGACTCGAAGAGACTCACGACGCCTTACGTGGTCGCGGAGCGTTCGACAAAGCCACGGATACGATTCGCAAGCTGGTGGCCCGAAAGATTTGGGTCGATGTGATGTTCACGGTGAATCGCAAGAACCTTGGCGAGCTCGTGGATGTTTGGAAGCTGACCGCGCAGTTGGGGGCACAGCGCTTCCGCGTCCAGCTTGGCAAACCGATGGGCAACCAGACGCATCGCGACGACCTAACCCTGCGTCCACAAGATTTGCTGGACTTGCTCCCGACCCTGGGACGTCTGGCAACGAGGCGCGGGCCCGAATTGCGTATCGGAGATTCCATTGGCTACTTCAGTTCCGACGAGCGCGTGCTGCGTGGGCGTTACTGCGACCAGGGACACTGGACGGGATGCTACGCCGGTGTGCGCGCAATTGGGATTCAAGCGGATGGCGGTATCAAGGGTTGCTTGTCGCTTCAGCCTCGCGCTGACGAAGAAGATCGTTTCATCGAAGGTAACGTTCGAGACGAACCGTTGGAGGCGATCTGGACGCGCCCCGGAGCGTTTGCATACAACCGGGAGTTCTCGCTCGGCAATCTGAAAGGCAGTTGTGCAAAGTGCAGCCACGCATCGCTTTGTCGGGGTGGGGCTACTTGCGTCGCCTACGCCTACTCGGGCGAGGTTGGGAGCGATCCCATGTGTTACTACCAAGCCGCTGGGCTATCTGGGGACGCTCATCAACGCATCTGGCCCGTATCTGCCTCTGCGGCCGCAGCCGCCCTCGTGATGTCTCTCGGAGCGTGTGGTGGAGAGACGTCGGAAGAACCCAAAAATCCCTCCACCAATACCAGCGCGTCTGGTGGCGGTAGCGCAACGCCGTCCGTTGGCGGCACGGGTGGACAATCCTCGTTGACGAGCACCAGCGTCACGGTGGGATTGGACTACGGCGTGTTCGAGCCAACCGGTGGGACCTCTGCTCGAACCACCACCAAGAGCGGCACGGGTGGGCAGACTGCAATCAAGACGACCCGGGGCACGATTGCGATGGACTACGGCGTGTTCGAGCCAACCGGTGGGACCTCTGCTCGCAGTAGCACCCGAAGTGGCACCGGTGGCATTACCGCCCATCCCGATTACGGTGTCATCTCGCCAAGCGGCGGATCAAGTGCGACCTCTGCCCAGCAGTCGTCTACGAGCAGCGTCGATTGCAGCAATGTCTGCTGCGAATGCGACTACGGCGTGCCACCCGAGGGGTGTTGCTGATCGCGGTTGGACCTGCTAGCACCGAGTTGGCGGAGCTGGATCCCAAGGGTAGCTTCGCCAGCAGCACGACAGGTGGCACGCTGCCTGAGACTACGGGACGTCCTTTCTCTTCGCGAGGACACGGTGAGTTACGGGTCTCGTGGTGTCGGTAGGCGACTCAGCGTCCTTGACGGAGGTAGTAGAGGTGGACCTGAGAAATTCCTGGTAGCGGAACATGGCCGTAAAGTTGCTCAGGCACCACCTTACACTGTTCGACTAGCAAGCTGTGTTCCGCTTGCTCTCTCCCTTCGAGTCCCTGCCCGGTATCAAGGAACACGATGGCGTCAGGCAGAGCACGTAACACCAGTTTCGTCTGTTCTTCACAGAACATCTGGATCCGATGGCTCCTTCTCTGCTGATCGCGATCACGTACGATGGCGGGATAATCGAAGTCGTGACACTTCTTCCCAACGATACGTTGATCGAGCGAGTATGCCAAACGCATGTGATAGATGGAAGTCGAGTAGTAAAGGACGTTGCGGGCCTCGCCAAAGCGGCGCGCGAGCTTGAGAACCATGGCCATCTCCCCAGAGTCAGATCTCCAATCTTGAAAGAGACGTCCGCGGACAGGGAATATCGAACCTAGTGCGACCAACAGTGCCGTAGCGAGCAGACCCAGCATGGCAAGTCGTCGATCGCGTGGCAGGCGCGGTAGTAGCAGCGATGCCAGATACGCGGCCAACACTAGGGTAAGGCTAGCAACAACGATTGAATGATAGTCCCAGAACTTGTGTTGCTGAACGACCAAGAAGTAGCCGAGGATGGGCAAGACGGCGACGCAAGTTCTCTCACGCTTGGCCAACGTTTCCCGGGCCCAGAGTGGCCAAACGAAATACAGAAGTGCCACCGCATACGCGAGCAGCCACGCGTGCTGGGTTGAACGGCAAACGTGGAATAGGGTTGATCGAACGCAGCGTATGTCCCAACCGTGTGATACGATGCGGTTTCTGTCCAGAGCGCCAAGAAGGAAGCGGGGGAATGCGCGAACAGTAGGGCATACGGAGCGCTGACGGTGACGGTCAGCACGCTCCAGTTGCGCCAGCGCAATGTGGGCATGTCGTTATGCCATATCAACTCTACGACCAGCACCAACACTGCGAAATGGGGCTTCATACTCGCGGCGCAACCAACCAGCCCCAACACCACGTACTGGGTCCAATCGCGACACGCCCCACTGAGGCGCAAAAAAAAACATAGGGAATAAAGGCCAGGACGAACAGGTGCTCGCGTTGCCCAAAGGAATACACGAAACCCCTGTCACCCGGTAAACCCGCACCGAATGCTACTATCAGGTGGGCTAAGCCCACCAAGATAAGCAGCTCTAGCCTTTTCGTAACATTGACGATTCGCTGCAGCAGCCAGCCGCCGTACAGCACCAACAGCAGAACACCGACGTGATAGACATGAAACGCAGACAAACGCACAACGCGGGCAACTCGCTCGACGCTCTCCGCAAGTAGGAAAATTCCCGGCGGATTCAGCTCTAGAATGTCGACGTATAGGCGCTTGCCTTCGGCCATCACCCGGCCGACGTAGAGCGTATTCGCCACGTCATGATTGGCCCATTCGAAGCCGGCTGTTGAACGTGCCGGGACTAGAGTCACAAACGTCCAGAGGCACAGCACAAACAGGCCAACACCATGCGCGACCTGTGCAGCACGAAGGACGAGCGTATGTCTGATGGAATTCTCAGTCACTTGCCAAACGGCATCCCCGAGCTAGCGCACGTAGCCAGTTCTGCGCAGCTCCTGGCCCGCGTCGATTAGTTGTGCGCCGAGCACTTGCTCAAGCCGTGATGACTCCGGACGGTCCTTTCGGACGAGAATCGCGGGCGGTGCGCCCGCCTTGAATGTCTTGGCATACGCATAGGGATACTGCAGCAAATAGTACTCATCCCGGTAGGGCTCAAACGCGGGGCCAGCAAAGAAAGCGGCTGCTGTTTCCATGCAGGCAAACACGAAAAAGCTCGGTTTCTTTGCCACAACATACTCCGCGGCAGTCCTGCCGACACCAAATTGTTGAGGGATCCCGGTGCGGGCAATATGCGCATCACAAATCCCAAACATGTCCACAGTAGGCGCCTGCCAGTAGTAAGGTAGCACTCCCGCTAGCTCGGATGCCACGAGATCGTGCTCGAGAACAAGGGTAGCCAAACGCTCGCCAATTTCGCGAACATTTTTCTTGTCGGTAAGAGCGATCTCCGCGCCCGCCAACGGACGCCAAGCGGTCTTGGTGCAAACGACGAACAAGGCGCAGGCCACGACGTACGACGGTAGATGTCCAAGGCTTGTCCTCTGCTCCCTGTGAAATAGAAAGCCACGGGTGCCCAGTGCAGCCGCTACACAAAGGGGGGCAATGCAGGGGGTAAGCAGGCGATCGTGAGGCATCCAATCGCCCCCGTTCCAGGTAATCATCGCCGCGTACGTGATCACGAGCAACCCGATGGCACTTGCGAACCACCTTGTTCGCTTCAGCATCAGGCACCCCGTAATAACGAGTGTCATCAACAAATGCTCACGCCCAAAACGCATCAGCGCTTCGGTTCCAGGGCCTTGCACGAGGGCCCTCAGGGCGCGCGCGAGCGGCATGCCTAGGTAGAGCCCCATCGTTCCGCTCTTTGCGATCACTGAATTGGGCCATATTTGCCCGAAGTAAAGGATACGGAAGAACAGCAAAGGTAGAAATACCACGCCAAATGCACGAAGCGCGCGCCGTGCTCGAGCCCGTCTCTGCGCTGACACAGGGCGACGCAAGACCGCCATCAACCAAAGCACAGGAAACAGCAGTACGCCCTCGGGGCGCACCAGCGACGCAATGCCCCAAACCCAGGCCCAGGATACGGAGTCGCGCTCGTCGAGTGTGGAGCGGGCATGGAGCGCGAGAGTCAGTATGACCAAGAACGCGTACGGCAAAGTCTCGAGCCCGGTCTGACTGTGGAAAGCTAGCACTACTGCCGAAAACATTCGGACGAATGAGGAACATGCGGAGTGGCGAACACGTCAGCGTGACAGCCACGTCGCTCGTGCCAATTGTGGCAGAGCGGACAACGTGGCAACCACGTGACCA
>JBLNFG010000281.1:0-2830 GCA_050263495.1 Myxococcales bacterium
CTCGCGACGAGGGTCGTCGTTGTGTCGCCTCGCGACGAGAGTCGTCGTTGTGTCGCCTCGCGACGAGAGTCGTCGTTGTGTCGCGAGCATTACTCTGGGCACGCGGCGCACTCGGACGTGAAGTATTCACTCGACTCGAACGATCCGAGCAATCGTCATCATCAGTAGCCGCGCCGAACAAACCAACCCAGGGATCTCAGTGGCATCAGGAACAGATCGGCGCCGCGAAGTGGAACAGATTCGACGTGCTTCCGCATGATGCCGGAGCGGCTCCGAGCGAAGATCAATTGTGAACCCGCATGACCAGATTTGCCGCCTTGGAGGCACGTTCTTGGGCATGTCTTCATCTCAAGGAGAACTTTCCAGATCGCGGCGCCGCGACGTCTTCGGACGCGTATTTCCTCGCCTTGACAGCCCTTGGACAGGAGTGAATACCTAGAATTACTTAGCGCAGCCCGCTTAAGTCGGACCTCACCCTGTCGTTGTTCCATCGGCAGCCGACTCGATCTGCGCCACGACGACGTTCACGTACCGTTGAACGAGAAAAGTGCGGAATATGCACACTTTCTCGAGGTTTATGTCGCCTCGACCCCTGCACACGTACGGGCAAAGTCACAAGGATCGCCCCAGGAATTGCTGGCGCTTGCGCCTTCCAACGCGCCTCGACTCAATTGGGCTCATCGCATGGCTCGTGCTGAGCGCATGCAGATTCGAATCGAGCGGCCTTGGTCCTCAGTCGACACCTATCGAACCGTCGCATTCGGGGGGCGGACAGCACACCGCGCCACAGTCGTCTGCCCTCCGCAGCACTGGCGGCTCCGCGACCTCGCTCGCACCGCAGGGCGGAAGAGTGGCTTCCTCTAGTTCCATCGTTCTATTCCCGCCCACGGCCGGCAGCGCCATGGCAGCTATCGCAACTCCGTCAATGGGCGGAACTGCGGCGGGCGTACCGGCGCCTTCTACAAGGGGCAGCAGCGCGGCGCTCGGCAGCACGGAACTCGGTGCAAGCCAGGGCGGAGCGATGAGCCGCTCATCAATGACGAATGCGCAATACACGACCGCGGGAGGGCTGTCGAGCACATCAGAAGCGCAAAGCAATACTGGCGGTACGCAGAGGGATTCAGGCGCACTGAGCGGTTCGGGTGGCGCATCAGACTCCCGCGAAACTGGCCAAACGAGCGTTCCCCGACCCAGTACAACGCCGAGCACAGCAAGCGGCGGAACTGCTTGCACGTCGGGTCGGTTCCAGTCCCCCCAACCTATCAACGAGCTTTTGCCGGACGGCTATGACTACTTCGGACCCTCGCTGTCAGCGGACGGGCTATCGCTCTACTTTGCAGCAAGCAGATCTGAGGAAGAAGAGGACGATCTCTACGTCTCGACGCGCACAACACGAACAGCAGAGTTTCCGACGGCAATCGCCCTCGAACCGATCAACACGGCGAGGTCCGATGGATCCCCCAGCATCAGTCGTGATGGTCTCACCCTGTACTTCTATTCGATGCGTGCCGGTGGTTCTGGTGGCCGAGATCTCTATGCCGCCACACGCAAGTCACTAGATGCCCCCTTTCGCAGGGTGCAGTCGCTCGATCAACTGAATGGCCCTGCCGATGACTATCTACCGTCGATCTCAGGAGACGGGCTCACGC
This sequence comes from Myxococcales bacterium, assembly GCA_050263495.1. Taxonomy (GTDB): domain Bacteria; phylum Myxococcota_A; class Polyangia; order Polyangiales; family Polyangiaceae; genus FEN-1139. The sequence goes on from JBLNFG010000281.1 coordinate 1,650, forward strand.
TGATATACAGCTCAACGCGCAGCGGCGGCAGTGACTTGTTCGTGGCAACGCGCCCCGACGCGTCGAGCGATTTCTCCAGACCCAGCGCACTGGAGGGACTAAATACGGAACACCGCGAGGATCGCGCCGCGTTCTCGAGCGATGGCCAGACTATCTATTTCATTTCCGATCGCCCAAACGGCGTCGGCGACAAGGATATTTGGGTGGCCACCCGCAATAGCCGGCGCGGCGGGTTCTCGACTCCCAAGGTGCTCGAGCTCGTCAACAGCGAGACTCGAGACATCGACGTGTCTCTCTCGGCGGATGATCGGGAACTCTACTTCGTATCGAAACGTTCGGGCCAATTCCGGCTATACCGTTCGCTTTGGGATTGCCCCAACGGAACGACACAGAACAGCAGCCGGGTACAATAGCCTCTTGGTCGTTCCTAGCACCAGTTTGGATTCGACGACTCTGCGCTCAGTCACATTCGGACCACGGCACCGAACACTGTTCTGCTCGAATGGCTCCACGGCAACAGCGTTTCACGACTTGGCCGCAATCGCCGGTTCGACGAGGGGCATACGGAGTTTCATCCTAATAACATCATCTACTCCTCGCGTGACGCCAACTTCGTGATCATCATCTCGCACGAGACTGGCGACGTGGTTTGGCGAATCGGCCCTGATTTCGCCGGAAACCGCGAAGAGAGCCTCGGTCAATTCGCCGGGCAGCACCATGTACATATGATCCCCTGGGGACTGCCAGGAGCGGGCAACGTCCTTGTATTCGACAATGGCGGTGCTTCTGGTTACGGCGGCACAACTGAGGCTACCTCAGCGCCCACGCGTTACTCCCGCACCTATTCGCGCGTGCTAGAATTCAATCCGATTACGATAGAAATCGTCTGGCAATATGGCGATGGTTCAGGCGAGAACTTCTATAGTCAGTTGATCAGCAGCGCCCAGCGCCTTCCAAACGGAAACACACTGATCGCCATTGGTCAAAAAATGGGCTGGTACTCGAGGTGACTCGCGGGAGGCAGATCGTGTGGCAGCACCAGCAAGTCTCGAGCACAGGCCTAGTTCCGGTCGTCAGAAATTTGGCCAAGGTTAGGCGGATCGTGTAGGTGACGGCAATGATTGAAGCTACGCCATGGCAAGGCCGTTCGCATCCAGGTCCACGTGCGTTGCCGCTGAGTT
>JBLNFG010000282.1:0-6616 GCA_050263495.1 Myxococcales bacterium
GAGCGTTTATATGATCCGGAGATCGAACGCATCTACTGCAAGAGCCACGGCGCAACCTTCTTGCCTGAGAATGGTTTGTGCGACGCGGGCCCGTGCTTTGGGCACCACTTAGAACGATTCGACGTCAAACTAGACGGAGATTCTTTGTTCGTCGAAGTGCCGGATGCCACCCCAATTTAGCTGCGGCGACCACCGGCGATCGACTGCGAGCGTCGAGCATCGCCCCGGAAGTGTCTGACACCGCATACCGTCCAAACCGCGAGCGACGTTGTGCGTCGGGCATGACCCCGGAGTTGTTTGACACCACGGCTTACCGTCCAACCGCGAGCGACGTTGTGCGTCGGGCATGACCCGTCCGACCGCGAACGCGCCGAGCGTTTAGCATCACGCAAGTGTTTGACACCGCGTGCTGTCCAGTCAGCGACACCACTGCCGTCGCTGCCCGGCAGCCACAGCGACCAGGCTCCCGCTTCTGACAACTGATCCGCAATGAGCAAGGAACGACCCGAAACCACCAGCGCTGCCGTAGGAATCGCGCGTTGCTTGGCAACGTCAATCGCGCTGATGTCAGCGGTAGCAACCGCGAGCGACGTTGAGCGTCGGGCATCACCCCGGAAGTGTTTGACACCGTGAACCGTCCAACCGCGAACGCGCCGAGCGTCGGGAACCCTTCCCGATACCGTCGAATCTAGCCGCGAGCGCGTCAATCCACGCGTCCCCGGTCGAGAACCACCTCCTCCCGACACGCGAGGCACGGCGTGCCCGAGCGTGTCGTTGGAGGAGGTCGGGAGGTTGCGCCTGCGCGCAACCGAACGAGTGGAGGCATCACTAAACCAGAAATTTGGAAGAAGTGCAGACGCGCCGAGATTTCGTCATGCCGCGACCACGCCACCGCATCAGACGCCGGTTCTCGTCAGCGGTGAATATGCACCACGGTGCCGCGTTCTTTGTTGATCACACCGTGCCAGTCCGAGCTTACGTTCGGATCGGTCCACTCGAACAACCATGCCGCGTCATAGGGTGCCAAGTTAACGCAGCCGTGGCTCCTTACGCGACCGAACTCGTCGTGCCAGTACGTCCCGTGCAGGGCAAAGCCCTTGTGGAAGTATTGAACGAAAGGCACGTCGAGTAGGCTGTAGGAATCTGCCACGTCATCTGCACCATCCATGGTCGAAGAAACGTGCTTCGAATAGATCATGAAGGTGCCGCGCGGAGTGGCTGACTCGGTCTCTGGATCACCCATCAGCCCGCGACCAGAACTGATAAGCGTCGCGTAAACGGGCCTACGTCCAAGGTAGGCAACCAGGGTCTGGCCCAGGATCGAAATATCGATCCACTTGCGATCCCCAGTGGCAAAGCTTGGGAACTCCTTGCGCGCTTGAACGATATGAAGCCCTTCGGCAGCCACCCAGAACCCACCCCGCGTCTCGACCATTCCTCCGGGCATCTTGTTGCCCGTAAGAAGGACTGCTTGCCGCTTCGCAATGGCACCGTCGGCAACCAGGTTTTTCCTAGCATCGGGCGAGAATCGGGCCAGTTGCTCCTTGGTCACGAACCCGACAGGTAGGCCTGCATCCGACGAAATCTCGATACCCCGCAACGCGCTCGGGACCACAATCCGCACTCGGTCTAGAGCAACCAAGTCGTGCTCGGTTGTCATGCCGTACCAGCGACCATCGTGAGTCATGGTTCGCGAAATCGCGAAGCCACTATCCGCCGCAGCTCGTCCGGAGTGCACGCGGTTCTCGAGGCGATGCTCGACGCCATAGGGCTTGGTGATTCGACCGCTATTCTGGAGAAAATCTGGTGGCTCGGGGGGCGTTCCGAGCAAGGCCCGCACCGCTGGAACCGCAGCCACTTTCAGGATTCGCCACTGCTCGAAGCGACTGGTTGGGTCGCGCCCTTCAATCGATCGAACTTGCGCTCGCGAAGGCAGTTGGAAATAGAAGTGCGGCGGGTCTGCGCTCGCGAGCGCATAAAGATACGGTAGTCCGTCCCCACGCTTGGGACGGACCGATGCTTCGCGCACTATCGGCGTGTTGAGCTCCGTGGTGGCGCCCTTCCCAAGGCAAATGAATCCGCGAGGGTTGACCCTGAGCCAGCCCTCCTCGCACCCCTCGTTCTTGATAGGCGGACCCCGCACGTCAACGATGGCGCCAACCCTTAGATAGCCAAAGCGCGTGCGACTCGGTCCCGTATCGGTGTAGATCCAAGTGCGGAACGCGGTGCTTGCGGCTTGCATCCCGGTCGGCACGAACGGCATGTTGTCGTCCGTTGAACCAAGGGCAAACGAATCGCGACCATTCGCGCTAGCGCGCGCGGGCTCCCCCAACTGTGCGCTTGGATCCGGATCGGCAACGACCTGTCGAGCACCCGCATCGGGATTCGCCCCCGGGGGGGCGCGTCGCTCGGAACAGCCCGCGTTCAGGGCAAGGGCGATCGCCGCAAGCTCTCGAGGACGGAGTGGGTAGAGGAGCTTGCCTATTCGGCTCCGTGGGTCGCGCTGCATGACTCTCGACGTCGCTCTAGTGCACATCGGCGTCCAAGTCACCATCAACGAACAACCCAAGCGGAGGCGCGCCAGCGCCAGCCAGAATCGCGCCCTCCTCCAGACGCAGCGTACGCAGCCGGCCCGAAGCGGCCAGTTTCCCATCTGCTGTTTCGATGCGAACATCCCAAAGCTGAGCCCGCCGCCCGCGACTCAATGGGGTTGCGATTGCCCGAAGCGTACCATCACGGACCGCGCGCAGGAACGAAGTGTGGTTCTCCATTCCCACCACGGCAGCTGACTCGCTTCCGTGCGCCACGATCGCCCCCAACGAACCCAAGGTTTCCACGATAGCCGCGTAGACGCCCCCGTGCACGACGCCGTGCACTTGGCGGTGGCGATCCTCGATCACCATCTCGGCTTCAATGCGATCGGCGGCTGCGGTGACAACGCGCAAACCCAATTCTCGATCAAGACCCGTTAATCGCTGATTGATACGTTCGGCCAGAGCAGTCGGGGTTAGGCTCACAGGCCCGAAGCTAGCATGATTTCTGCAGAACGGCGGCGTCAATTTGCCCATGCAACGCTAGCTTCATTCACCGCTCATCTCGATCGCGCCACGCCTGGTTACGTCGCCCTTCTCGACATTGTGCCGCATCTCACAATCTTGTTAATCCCGGCCTGACGGTGTCGCAGCACGCTTTCGCGCGATCGTAATCAGCGGTTTTTTTGCGCGTTCCTGGTATCACGCCGCGCGCCGTTTTCGCTTGTTTGCCGCGTCAGCAAGCTCAATCAGCATTTGTTCGGTGGTGGCTAGGTCGACGCAGCCATCGGTAATACTCTGTCCATAGGTGAGTTCGCCCTTCTGTTTAGTCGCCGACTGTTTGCCAGCAACGATGTTGCTTTCGATCATGACCCCCACAATGTTGTCTTGCCCCGCCCTGATCTGAGTCGCTACCTCGGCGGCGACATCCGGCTGACGATCGTGATTCTTCCCGCTGTTGTCATGACTGCAATCCACGATCATGCGCGGATTCGCACCGAGCGCTCGCAACTGCTCGGTGGCGCGCGCCACGGCTACTGCATCGTAGTTGGGGCCCCCAGCTCCTCCGCGCAACACGAGGTGGCAATCGGGGTTACCCGCGGTACGAACGACGGATACTCGGCCTAAGCCGTCGACGCCCAGGAAACGGTGCGAGCGAGCAGCAGAGATGATCGCATTCACCGCTACTTCGATCCCGCCGTCCGTCGCGTTCTTGAAGCCGACGGGCATACTCAAACCCGAAGACATCTCTCGGTGTGTCTGGCTCTCGGTCGTACGGGCGCCAATTGCGGCCCAACTCACGAGGTCGGCGATGTACTGCGGGACGATAGGATCGAGCATCTCGGTTGCGGTGGGCAAACGGAGCGCGCCAACCTCAGCCAGAATGCGTCGTGCTAGTCGCAGCCCGAGCGGAATGTCGTACGTTCCATCCAGGTGCGGATCATTGATCAGCCCCTTCCACCCAATGGTCGTGCGCGGCTTCTCGAAATAGACTCGCATCACGACCAACACGTCATCGGAGATGCGATCTCGCAACTTGGCTAAACGCGCCGCGTAGTCGATAGCTGCATCGGGATCGTGAATCGAACACGGCCCGACGATCGCCAGGACGCGTGAATCTCGCCCCCACAGTATGTCTCGAATCGCCTCCCGCGCGTCGTGAACGACATTGGAGATTGCCTCCGTGATTGGCACTGCGGCTTTGAGTTCGTCTGGTGAAGACATGACGGTGGTTTCGAGAACGTGAAGATTGTTGGTCTGATGCATAACTGCCCCAAAAACGCCAAAACCCCCGGCCGCTGACCGCGACCCGGGGGTAATTGCTGCTCGATTTAACTCTACGCGCTACCGAGCGGTTCCCAGGAGGCGCGGCCAAAAGGCCGGCTCGCTAAAATAGAACCACCAATAACGGCGAGATACGAACATCGTGGCTAAGTCTAGTCGGGAACCCCCTCAGCGCAAGACTAAAGTCATGCATTTCTTCTTGGCACCTCAGCCAAGCACGTCCGCGCGTTGTAAGAGGAGCCGCTGTCATGAATGATTCAGATTACCTCGAGTCTATCCTTGCACCGCTACGCGCGTCCTTCCACGCAAAGAGACGTGCTCGCGCTGGGGTAGTGGATCAGATCTCGAATGCCCTCCAAGCCTACTTGCGCGCAGTGGATGTTGCCGTCGCGCGAGAGCTTTGCCATGCCCACGGCCTCAAAGGGCCCGAGCCCTCGACTCCACCAGCCCAGCTTGCCATGGAGTTGCAGCGACTAGTGAATTCGCTGCCCGAGCTTAGTGCCGAGGAACCGGGTTCGGTGGCGAACAGCCGCGGTGACGCCAAAGAGCGGACTGCGACGCCTGTCTCCACAGACGCGAACGACTCGACGAAACGCGCAAAGCGGATTGGATCGACGAGTGACGCGTCCACCGGTGCCGCGTCGCCCGGTGCCGCGTCGACGAGTGTTGGCTCCGTCGAAGGCTCGACGTGTTGGCCCAAACTTTCGACGTACTTGGGCGAGTTGCCGCTCGTTGTAGTCGGTGGGCCACCCCATCTCGAAAGACTCAACAAGTTGTCGCCTCCAGCAACCCGATCGATCGAGTGGATCGACACGACAAGACAGGGAACCCATGCGATTGGCAACCTAGAACGGCGCATCCGGGATCGACGCATCGGCGCCTTGCTCCTGCTCGAAGGGCTGGTTCAACATCGTCACACCGATCCCCTGGTTAGCGCTGCGCGGGCCGTTGGATTGGCGCATGCCTTCGGCGGCAAGGGGGGGCGCGCGGCGCTGAATCAAGCCCTTCAGCAACTCGAAGACCGAGTCTCAAATCGCAGTTGAGGCGCCTTTGATTAGGAACGTTCCGTAACGACACTTGTCTGCGATGTGACGGTATGATGATCCAATTCAACCCCATGCCATTGTTAGCGGCTAATCCTGCAACCTCGAGTCTGAGGCGGCGGGTCCGATGCGCCCACCTCGCGGCAGGCTTAGCTCTGGCCGTCTTCGGGTGCCGGGCGCCCACCTCAACGCTGAGCCGGGACGCGTCGCGGGCGCAATCCTCTGCTTTACCACCGCAAGCATCCGCTGAGAGCGCTATTACTGCTGCAGGCAGCAGTGCCGGTACGCCCTCCCCGGCTGCACCCAGTACCTTGGCCTCGTCTCAGGCGATGCCAGAGTGTTCCAGTTCACTTCCTACGCCGCCGGTGGATGGTGTGGCGTGTGGCCCGCTCGACTGCAGGCAGTTTGCGAGCGCGGAACAGGCACTCGCTTACTTGATTCACACCACCTCGCCGCTCGTGCTCGCGGTCGGAGAGATTCATGCACAGAAGGGTTCTTCGCTGAAAGCGTCCCCCACCCAACGCTTCGCCACCCTGCTCCCGAGGCTTTGCGGGCGCGCCCGAGACCTCGTGATTGAGCTATGGACCGCGCGCAACGATTGTGGCGACGACCGCGTGGAGCGCGTCAACAAGGCACAGAAGCCGGTAACGTCGGCACAAGCGAGCACGAACAAGAACGAGTTCTTCGAGCTCGGAAACGTGGCCAAGGCCAACCACATTCAGCCGCATGCGCTGGTTCCTTCGTGCGAAGACTATCAATCAATCGTGGCCGCAAAAGAGCAGGACATCGCGCGCATGCTCGAGCTGACCGCCACCCAGACCGCCGAAATGGCAGAGAACCTTCTCCAATCGAGGGGCTCCAAAACCGGCTCCCCCATGGTGCTCTTGTACGGAGGGGCCATGCATAACGATCTATCGCCCGCCGAGGGACGCGAGTCCTTCAGTTACGGCCCGCGACTCGCGCGGAGCACTTCCAACCGGATGACGGAGCTCGATCTCGTGTTGCGCGAGCAGGTCCGGGATACGGACTTATTTCGACGAATGGCCTGGTACCCGTATTTCCGCTCCGAAACACTAGAGAAACAGTTCACGCTGTATCGAGTCGGGCCTCGGTCGTTCACGCTCATTTTCCCAAATCAGGCCTACCTGCCATGAAGCGATGCTTTGCTCTTCGTCACGTTCCGTTCGAGTCCCTTGGCTTGCTCGAGCCACTCTTGCGCGCACGGGATTACCTGCTCGAGTTCGTGGACGTTCCGAT
>JBLNFG010000283.1:0-3757 GCA_050263495.1 Myxococcales bacterium
GAGCTGGTGGTCACGGCGCCGACTGCTTCCGCGCCGACCCAGTACCTCTCTGCTCATTCGGTAGTGCGTGTCGATCCACCCGTATCCATGGGCTGGCAGTCGGGCACCTACAAGTTCCGTGCAGGCTTGATTGACTCGGACGGTGTCGTCGTCAACGGTGAGAACAACCAACCGGCTCGTGGCGACTTTTCAATTGAGCTCGTTGTTACCGAACCCTGTGCATCGACCGTGCAGCGGTGAGAGCATCACTCGAAGATCAGGGTAACAGCCGGCGCGTAGGGCGGCCGAGTTGCGTACCTTGATTCTAGGGATGCACGAACAGTACGGTGCCCCGCAACGGCTTCAGCACTGAGTACCAGCCGGATGGCAGCGCTGGTTCCGTCCAGAAGAAGATCCGGCGTGCGTCCTCGGGCGAAAGGTTGATGCAGCCGTGGCTCTTTGGGATCCCGAAGCGATCGTGCCAATACGCCCCATGAAGTGCGTATCCCTTTTCGAAGTACTGCACGTAGGGAACGTCACGCAACTCGAACTCTTCGCCGACCACGTCGGAATCCATGGTCGCGGAGATGAATTTGGTATGGATGCGGAAGATGCCACGTTGGGTCGCCGTGGAGCCTTCCGCATCCTCAAGCCCTGCTTCACCAGTCGAAACCAAGGTCGCATATACGGCCTTCGTCCCTTCGTACAGGACCAGTGTCTGCTTGGTGATATTCACGTCGATCCATTTCTCACCATTCTTGCCCCACGCCGGCATGCGTCGCGCCGGATCGAGGCGTGAGGCATCGGCGTCGCTGAGCCACGTGTCATTGGTCGTCTCAAAGTGGAGGCGCCCCCGGAAGAATTGCTGCTTGCCCGTTAGGCGGATTGCGGTTCGATACTCGGCAGGTTCTGCCGCGACGAGCCGCTTTTTGTCTGAGTCAAGGCGATACTGTCGCGCACCCGGCGCGCGAATGATCACGAATGGGAAGTCGATTTCCTCGGGTATTCTGAAGCCATGAAATCGCGAACCCTGGATTGGTCGCAATCGATCGGTCGGCACGAGAGAAAGATCCGAGGTCAGCGCGTAACGGCGGCCATTATGCAAAAAGGTCCTTAATATTGAATAGCCCACTCTAGGTTCCATCTTCGCGAAGACCAAAGGGTCGTCAGCGGCAGCCTTCCCGAGCAGTCTGGGAGGCACGTTTCCCTCGGATAGAAACCAGGGCAGTGGGTCACTTTGGTGGCTTTGCCACGCCACGCTGGGATCAGGAGTTGGTTGCTGCCCGGGCGTCCACACGTGCTGGGCGTAATTTGCTCCCATCTCTCCAGGGGCCATCAGCCAAGCCTGAATACGGCTTTGCAGGTCGGGTTCGCTGCGCTCGAGTTCCGAATCGGTGGGCAGCTTGCGGTAGATCGGACCAGGCCTTCGCACGGTTCCATAGATGAACGGCAATGCGGACGAGAGATCGGCGCCGTACTCGCGAAGGGCACGAACAATCGGATCATTTTCGTCGAGCGTCGCATCGTCGCCGGCGCATATGTACCCAGCCGGCGCCACGGCGTGCCATCCAGAGGGACAACCATCCCGCCCAACCAAGGCTTTCACGATCGGGAGTGACATGCCCGCACGCAGCGTGCCCAAACGCTGAGCCCCCGCCCTTGGGCTCTCAAAGACCCAAGTTCGCAGGGCACGAGCGTAGATCCTCGCCCCCCCTGTCGTGCCTGCCACCGACGCCGAATGGTATATTCCGGCTAGATCTACTATTGGTGCGGGACTCTCCGGCGCGGAGACCGCCGTAGAAGCACGTGGGTTGGGCTGCTCGACGGGGCTCCGCATAGATTCGCTCCGTTCGGCAGGTCGATTGGAGCACGCAGCGAGAGTGAGCGTGAGCCAGAGTGCGCAGGATCTCGACACGCGCCCGTTCTCTCACGTGCCCCACATTACTCGCAAGTGCACAGCCAAGACGTGAGCGGCGATGATCCGGCAGGCCGCTCCCACAAACCTGGGTTCTGGCCCAGGGCCAACGCATTATGACGAACCGCGTACGCACGCCGGCAACACAACAGCATTGCAGCGCGTCCGCGCACCTCCTAGCCCCAAAAAGCAGGCCGTAGCCGGTCAGGGTAAAACTGCCCTGCTTCCGTACGCAGGCCGCCCCAACGACCAGTCAACGACACAAAAAAAACGACGGGTCTTGGAGGAGGGGGGAGGCACCAAGACCCGTCGGGGAAAGAACGACAGGTTCCAGCGGAGGGGGGAGTACTAGAACCCGTCGGGGAATTGACTGCAGCAACCGAGGCGCCTGAGCAGCCTTCAATTGCCGCTATCGTTAGCTTAAGCAAAGGTCGTGCCGCGTTCTTGCTGAGCCGAATCAGAGACATAAGTGGCGTTGAGGGGCGAGAATCTTTCATTTCTGGAAAACGGTGATTTCAGCAGTGAGTAGGATCCCCCGGCTTAGCCGGAATTCGCGGCCAGGCTCCAACATCGTCGAGAGCACGAATCGTCCGGCGGCAGCATCGGCGGTTCAACGCCGGAACGGCAGCGGCCAAGCAGTACTTCGGCCTGGATCCGCCGGAGCGCGCTCGCAGGGGCTTCACTACGCACGCACCTCGAGTCAGCGTTTGTATTGGGCTGGGGTTCGGGTTCGGAGACGCCCATGTACCTTGCGGTGGTGCCCCCGCGGTTTCTCGGTTCGAGGCGCCGGCGACTCCGAGCGCAGACGAGAACGCTTGATATTTGCGCAGTTTGGAGTGGTGGCACGCCCATTGGATCTGAGATAGGCCCCCGAGCGATGTCGACTTCGCCGCATTCATCCGATGGCCGATTCGCGCTCTGGCTCTTGTTGCTGCCACTCGCGTGTAGCAGACCGACGGACAAGGCTACAAACTCGAGTTCTCCCGCTGATCTTGGCGAGGCCGCCAGCGCCGCAAGCGCCGCTAGGACTGTCGAAGCTGTCAGTACGTCGTCGACGACACAAGCATCGAAGCCGGTGGGCCCACTCAACGTCATGATGCTCAGTGTCGATTGCCTTCGCGCGGACATGCCGTGGAACGGATATCCGCGTCCGATTGCGCCCAACCTGACCAAGCTTGCCGAGCAGAGCACCGTCTATACGAATGCATACTCGGCCTCCAGCTATACGGCCCAGAGCGTCTCGGCAATCCTGAGCGGGCGCTTTGCGTCAACGCTTTATCGCAGCGGAGTGTTCTTTACGGCGTTTCCAAAAGCCAACCTGTTCTTCCCTGAGGTGCTGACGGAAAAGGGTATTCGCTCGCTCGGTTGGTTCTCCCACCTCTATTTTGGACGAGGCAAAGGTTTGGAGCAGGGCTTCGACGTCTGGGAACTAGTGCCGGGGATTACCTTCGACGCGCAAACGGACAATCACGTCACGAGTCCCAAGATGCTCGAACTGGGTGTCAAAGTGCTCGGTAATCCTGCCAACACGGGACAACAGTTTTTCGCGTGGGCCCACTTCGGCGACCCGCACGACGTGTACATCAAGCACGAAGAGGCGCCCGACTTCGGCAAGAAGACGCGTGACAAGTACGATTCTGAGGTGTGGTTCACCGATTTGCACATTGGCAAGCTTCTCGATTGGGCGAAACAGCAGCCGTGGTGGGCACGAACGGCTGTCATTATCACTGGCGACCACGGTGAAGCCTTTGGAGAGCACGGCCAATACCGTCATGCCTTCGAGATCTGGGAGAACCTTGTGCGCGTCCCGCTCATGATCTACGTCCCCGGCGCGAGCCCCCAGAGGATCCAGGCGCGGCGTTC
>JBLNFG010000284.1:0-5848 GCA_050263495.1 Myxococcales bacterium
GGACGGAACGGGCTGGGCTACCAGCTGGATTCTCAGCACGACAGCCCTGCCCGCGAATGCGACCGAGTTCGTGGAGCGTTTGAAGAGCTGCGGCACGCCCTCGACGTGGACAGACGCGGCCGGACCAAACGACAACCTGCCGATCAATTGCATCAACTGGCACGAGGCCTTTGCGTTCTGTGTATGGGACGGCGGCAGATTGCCGACCGAAGCCGAGTGGGAGTTTGCCGCGGCGGGGGGCGACGAGAATCGCATGTACCCGTGGGGCAGTGAACGACCCGATGGGACGCGTGCCTATTTTGCTCATGGTGGGAGTTCGACGCTCGTCGCCGTTGGTTCCGCGTCGCTCAATGGCGCCAGCCGCTACGATAACCGCGACATGGCCGGCTCCGTGCGCGAGTGGGTGTTCGATGGCTACGACAGCCAGTACTACGCGATCACGCTAACGGGATGTGTTGATTGCGTGAACACCTCCGTCAGCGAGCCGCGGGTGACGCGGGGCGGCAGCTGGCACGACGTGGCAAACTACCTGCGCGTCGCAGCTCGGCAGGACACCGATCCAGCGGAGCACAACGCCGAAATCGGTGTGCGTTGTGGGCGCTCCGCCGTAAGCGAATAGGGCAACTGGCCTATGGGGTCACCCCTACGAATTCTGGTTTCCCGGAACATGCCGGAGATCTATATTGCGGCGAATCTCGGCTGAGCACGGTTCCCTGCGCGCTCGAGGGCGGCTGCAAGGGTCGAGTTTCGCGTAGGGCGTACGCCGTTGGAGAAAGGTTCATCAATGCGTTCGATGGTCAAGAGTCGGGGTCGTCAATTCTCCCTCGGTGTTGCCTTGGCGTTGTGCAGCGTAGCCTGCAACGACTTGCTTGGTCCGGACGAAGATACCGTGCAGGTTGTCGAACAACGGCTCTGCACGCCGACGGGGCCATGCGGAACGTGTTCCGAGACCGCTTCAGGCGGAACGACGTCCACCAGTTACGGTTATGAAGGAACCACCAAGGCTTGCCACGTGAAGACGGGTCTTTGTGACAAGACCGTCTACTGCACAGGCAAGAGTGACCAGTGCCCGAACTGGTTTGAACCCAGCTCTACCGCGTGTCATACCCAGGCCGATCGCTGCGACAAGACGGTGTATTGCAGCGGGAATAGCGCGACCTGTCCGAGTTGGTTCGCCGACACGAGTACCGTCTGCCACACGAAGACGGACGACTGCGACATCACCGTCAATTGTACCGGCAAGAGCGCAGCCTGCCCGAACTGGTTCGAATCATCCACCACCCCCTGTCACGCCAAGACGGACCTCTGCGACATCAACGCGTATTGCACGGGCAGCGCTGCGAGCTGTCCCAGCTGGTTCGCGGGTCCCACCACGACGTGTCAGGCTGCAAGTTGCTCGAACGGCATCTTGCAGCCCGCGCGCACCTGCAACGGCGCAAGCGCGTCGTGCCCCACCAACGCCAGTGTGACGTGCCCTAGTGGGACTTGCGACGCGGCAGGGATTGCGTGTGGCAGCACTACTCCGGGAGCTGGAGGGGGCTCAAGTCAAGGGGGCTCAGGTCAAGGCGGCACGGGCACCAGCATTGGCGGAACAATCAATAGCACCGTACCATCGAGTACCGGAGGCACAGGAATCGGCACTCCGACAACCGAGTTAGGCAGCGCGGGAGCAGGCGCAGGGATCTCCTGCCAACAGAACGAGGATTGTCCCCCTGTCTTCCCACACTGCGCGGGTGGCGTTTGCTGCAATCGCGCCTGCGGTGGCGAGTGCGAGAGCTGCTCGCTCGAGGGTAAGGTCGGCAACTGTAACCTTGTGCCCGCCGGTTCACAGCCGAGAGATGGCAAAGCCGCGTGCACGTCGGACGGCACCGTCTGCGGTGGCTATTGCGACGGCAAATTATCGAGCTGCAACTATCCGGTGGGCGAGCCCGCCGGCATGGCTTCGAGCGGCACCTGCTCCGCCGGAATCGCGGCCTTGCCGTTTGCCTGCAACGGCACAGGCAAGATGCCCAAGGCGCGCACGCAAGCTTGTGGCACGTTCGGCTGCGATAGTACCGGAACGGTCTGCAATGGCACGTGCGCCTCGTCTCCGTCGGCATGCGGCGCAACCGAATACTGCTCTGCTGGCATCTGCCTGCCCAGAAATGCAGCGGGAAGCCCGTGTGCCGAGCACGGCGAGTGCCTCACCGGCATTTGTGCCGAAGGGCTCTGCTGTAGCGGAGCGTGCAAGTACCCCTGCGAGTCGTGCAGCGTTTCCGGCCACGAGGGAACGTGCGCCCCAGCCCCTTCGGCGGCCTTCACGTCGCAGTGCGCCGGAACGGAGCACGCAGGAGCGGGTAGTAGCTCGCTGCTCCAAGGTGGGGCTGGTTCCGCGGGAGCACTAAGCAGTCGTGCAACGAGTATTCCGCAAGCGGGCACGGCCAGCGCTGCGAACCCGAACGGCGAGGACTCGGGTTGTGGTTGTCGCGTGCCAGGCACGCGCAATCCGAGCAACACGCTGTTCGCTTTGTTCTTGGGTGTGCTCGCATTCGGGACGGGTCTTGCGCAGCGAAGGCGGCAGTCTAGTCGCCACTCCTAAGCGATCCACGAACCAGGCGGCTCTCGGTCTACCCTTCGTCACACGCAAAGCGTCGGCAATACGGGGTAATCGTCGAACCCGCTGCTATCGGGGGTCACCCGCTCGCTTGCGCGGAACGCGCGTAACACGATCCCCGATTCGCCTCGCGAATGCTTAGTACCCTGAGAAATCCCATCAGTCTTCTAGCGAGAAAAGTCACGCAACCGTTTCGCGATGGGTCCGATGAACAGAGCAAATGGCACAGGAAGGACGGAAGGTCGCGCGTGGTTGTCCTGGCAGACGTCGATGGTCCTAGCAGTCGCGATGGCGGCGTTCGTTGTCTTGAGTTGGCGGACGACCCTCCCGTGTAATCGCCATCGCGAACTCGACACACTCGCGATGATAGGCCGACCCCAGGCTTATCCATTTAGGTTCATTGCCAACACCTACGACGAGGGTGTGACCCAGGTGAGCGCGCGCAATTTTGCACGCGACGGCTTCCTACACACGCATCTATTGGCCAATCGAGGCGGCTTCCCGTTGGCCTCGCTCTACGACTCAGGCCAGACCCAATGCGACAGCCCGACGCCACCCAAGAACCTGGTCCGTTACGAGTTTGGGCGCGGCAAAGCCATCGAAATGCCGTCGTTGAACAACGACTGCGTCTATGCCCATTTCCCTCCGCTGGCCGATTGGGTCTTCGGAATTATGGCGATGATTGGGCTCGATCAGTACGGCGACTACCGGATCTTCGCCGTGGGGCTCAACTGCCTTTCTTTGGTCGTGCTCTACTTCTGGCTGCGTCGCGAGGTGTCGGAGTGGGCAGCTGCCGTTGCCGTCGTGTTGACCGCAACCTTGCCGGCCTTCGTGCATTGGTCCGACGCGCTGTTCTTTCACCCCTTTCAGTTCCTGTTCCTGTTCACGGCAATGCTGACCCTGTCGCTCTATCTCGAACGGGGGAGAGTGCGCTGGCTCGGGTGTACATGGGCACTTTTTTTCGCGCAGTCGTTGCTCACCTACCAGCTCCTACCGTGTTTCGCGGCGATGATGGTGGGGCTCGTGCTTGCCGAAGAGCGTCGTCCGCTGAAAACTCGGATCCGCCTCTTGTGCGGGCTGTTCAGTGCTCCACTGCTGGCCACTGCGTTTCATTTCTTACTGCGAATAAGCCATATGGGTGCGGGCTACACGTGGGACAATATCCGTCGCACCGTGCACGATCGCACTCTAGTGGGCTTGTCCCATTTCGATTTCGTCCGATTGCTGCTGCGAATCCGAGAGTATCTGCTCCGATTCGATTTGATTGCACTGTCCGTGCTTCTCGTGATCGTGGTGCATCTCGTGACTTGCTTGCCGCTTAGGCGACGGCTGATTCTGCTCATTAGCGCGCTGCTCGGAGGAGTCGGTTTTTGGGTGGTGTTTCCGGCAACGGCCTTGCTTCACTACTGGATGACCTATCGGCACCAGATGCCGTTCATCATCATTCTATTGGCGTTAGTGACCGAAGCGGGTCGAACCGCGCTGAAAGAACGGGCTCGCCCCGCTTCGCGCATTGGCGCTCACCCAATCGCGGCGTATGGGCTGGCGCTCGCTTGCGGCTGCCCACTAGGTTGGACGGCTTATCGCAACCTGCTCGACGTAAGAAAGGGATTTGAGCTTGGCCGACTGCGTACCCCGACCGCCGAGGCCAATCTTGCCACGCATTACTTGGACTTGGCACAGTGGTCGAGCGACTTCGGGCGGCGTGGGGACGAGCGGCTTCTACTCCTCTTCGACGGGCGGCGCGCGGACGCGCTGAAGAATCCCTACCTGCGCTATGAGTTTCCAATCGGTATCTCTTCGCACGACGAACTCTGGTGGCTCGAAGCGGTATCGATCCGTTCGCTCCAGCTGTTGCTCGAAGACGCGACGCTGGATCTCTTCCGCGAGCACTGCTCGTTGTCATTCTTCGATGGCGTGTCGTTTAGGTCCGTCAATGACCAAGCGTCGACGAGCATCGAGTCCTTCGTTCCCACGTCGCAAGAGTCGCCTGCTCCGCATTACCGGTGGCTGCGCTACTCTTTGGCAACGCCTGTCAATGCACGTGCCGTACGAATCTCTTGCGCAAACTTGCCGACGAATGTGCCGTTGCATGAACTAGAGGTCCATTGACTCTCCTTTCTCCTTGCCAATTCGCGCGCGTGCACTACGTAAAGCCGAAACCAGTCGCATGGCAGATAGTGCGTTCGACTACTTGGATACGCGAATACTCAGTTGCTACGCTGAGGCGACGGAGTTGCGTCGAGGTTCGCTGTGTCGACCCAGAATGGCTATCATCTACCCAACGCACGCATGCAACCACCGCTGTGTCGGCTGCGATTATGCGGAGCAGAACGGCGGCGTGTCGCCGCCTTCACTGTCCAAGTCCGAGCTAACTCGGGTTCTGGAACAACTCATCGACTTCGGTGTTCGGGCCGTGGAGTTCTGCGGCGGCGGAGAGCCATTGCTGCATCCGGACATCGAAGAAGGCGTGCAGCAATTGTGCACTCACGAAGTCAGCGTCGGAATCCTCACGAATGGCACGGCACTGTCACCGCCACGGGCACACTTGCTCACGCGTCTGTGCTCCTACATCCGTGTTTCGGTCGAGGCGGGCTGCGCCGAGACATTCCACCGCGTCAAACGTCCGTGCAACGACGCCCTCGGCTTCGAGCACGTCATCAAGAACCTATCCGACCTCGTGCAAGCGCGTCGGGTTCAGAACTCGCCGTGTCAGGTTTCGTACAAGTTCACGGTAGATAGAAACAATTACCAAGATCTCGAAGCCGCGGTCCAGCTTGCGGCCAAGCTCGGCGTGGATAGCATTCAGTTCAAGTGCATTCGGAACGTAGCCTCTGAGCTGTCCGATGATGAAAAGCAGCGACTCGATCAACACCTGGCCGAGTTACGTCATCAGTATCCCTCCGTTCGCATTCTCGGCAGTCTCCTCCCCTATCGCTTGTCGGTTCCGTGCTGGCTGTCGCCGTTGAACGTCGTGATCGATCCGGTCGGTGACCTATTCCTATGCTGCTATTACCGACATCGCATGGAGCGGCACCGCTACGGCAATCTTCTTAAGCAAGATCTGCGAGACGCGTGGTACTCGGATCAGCATCGGGAGCAGCTGCAGGCGATTCGAGATGACGAGTGCCGGAAGTACGATTGTCGTTTCATGCGCTACGCAGAAACGCTCGATCGCGCGTTGAAGCACGGCCAGCTCGAGTTTTTGTGAGGCGCAGTGGAGGTCGAGCTAGACATCGTCATCCCCGTGTACAA
>JBLNFG010000285.1:0-5015 GCA_050263495.1 Myxococcales bacterium
TCCATGCGTACATCGTACGCTTGCGTGCCACCGTGGCGCTCTTAGTACTGTCTGAGGCAGGAAAATGTTCGAAGCCTGCGTACCTCGCCCCGACAAACAGGGCTGCGACACACCGCAGCTCCCGACGTTCCTCAAACCCGTGGCGATGAATCTGACACTGGTTTCGAGCCAGCAGCGGCACCCAGTACGAGCTCCGTCGTTGCTTCGAACCCGTGGCGGTGCGCGATAATGGCGGCGCTCTGACGCTGGTTTCGAGCCAGTACGAGTTCCGTCGTTGTTTCGAACCCGCGACGGTGCGCGATAAATGGTGATGGTACATTGCGGGACCTCGTGCGTTGCGTCGAACCCTTCACAGTACACCGCGGTAACTCTGACGTTGCTTCGAACCCGTGACAGTACTGCGCCGAACTGACCAGAAAGCCTTGAAAGACGCGATAGCGGCCACTCACGAGATCTGAGGTTGCTTCGATTCGGGACGGCGCCGAGCTGACCATGAGCGGTTGAACCCTACACAGCGGGGATTCCGGCGCCCTTCGCGCTCGTGACAGCACACACCTGGGTCTGAGGTTATTTCGAACCCGCGACAGCAGTACGCTGAACTGACCAAGAGGGTTCGAATCACGGCGGAATCGGCACTCCGCGGCTGACATCGAACCGCTGGCCAGCGCACAATTCATCGGGAAATTTGGCGAGCCCCTTTTGGAAAGTCGAATTCCTCGTTAGCCTGGCTGGGTAATGCCGTATTCCGTTCGCTGTAAAGCTTGCAGCACGACCTTCGCGATTCCAGACGAGATCTGGAACAAACGCGTGAAAGGGCACGTTGCAACCCTCAAGTGTCGATCCTGCAAGGCGGAGATCGAGGTCGACGGAACTAAACCTCACACCTCTCAGTTTCCGAGCGCACCAGCGAATGTGATCCCGAGCAGTCCTACGACCGCGGCAGCGGACCGCACAGCAACTGTACCGAAGGAAACGACCAAGAATCAACCACAACTCCAAAGCACGGTTGTGGCGGGCAGCGCTGCGAAATCTTCCGCTTCTTCGAAAGCGACCCAGCCGGTGCGCCCTGCAGCTTCTGTAGGCGCGGCTCAGCCTGCAGGCCCCGCTGCCGTATCGAATGCGTCGCAGGCGAGTGCTGCTGCTTCGGTGTCCTCGAAAACCAGCCAAGTTGGCGGCGTTGCGAGCGGTGCGGCAAGTGGGGCCGCCTCCGCAACTGCAACCGAAATAGCCAGCGCGAACGCGTCGTCATCTGTCGCAGCCAAGCCGCCGACCGCTGCACAGAGTCCCGCAGCCAAGACGCCGACCATTGCACAGAGTCCCGCAGCCAAGTCAGCGCAAGAAATTGCGGCGGCAGACACAGGCTGGAGTCTGGTTCCACCGCCCGCCGAGCTCGCGCGGGTTGGGCTCGGCACACCCACCAAGGCCGAGCCGGAGAAGTCGGCACAAACGAAAACGGATGACCTCGCGAGTGCCGATGTCGGTTGGAGCTTGGCACCACCGCCTGCAGAGCTAGCGCGGGTTGGGATTGATGCACCCACCGCTGAAGGAGTGACTGGCGCCAAGCCGAAGACAGCGGGGACCACCGCTTCCATGGGCGGTGCGCGCACCCAGCAATCACCAACACTCGGTGCAGCAAAAGCCTTGGTCCCGACGCCCGCTAGCGCACCCAAGGCGTCTGCTGAGCCGTCCACTGACGTGGTGTCGTCGGCGCCTCAGATCGAGCCTACGCCCGAGCCCGATCTGAATGATCTGTGGGTCGTGAGCTATGGGGACGACGACGATCGCGAGCTAACGGAAGAACAAATCGCATCCGAGCTCGGGGCTGGTAAAATCACACTGAGCACCATCGTTTGGCACGATGGCATGCCTGAATGGCTGCCGATCAGTGGCATCGCTCAACTGTCGAAGTACGCCCCAGCACCGAAACCGTCGCCCGTACGACCCAAATCGAGCGCGCTCACCAAGACACCGTCGCGTGTCGCATCGAGTCCGACGGCATCACTGACGCCCAAGCTGCCGAGTACAGCCACTAGCAACAAGTTGACGCCCGCGGCGAGCGGAACCAGCTCGACAAATGCGACGAGTGGGCCGTCACCGTCCGTCGCGCGTTCGACTCTCCAAAAGCCGGAGGCGCCACCTGTGCCACTTAGCGCAGTGCCCAAGGTGAAGACGATCCCGGCAGAGGTACCCGAGGCGAATGTGGCCGAGATTCCGGCACCAGCGGAGTCACAAGCCAGACAACCGCCGCCGCTCCCGAAGTCAACCGCAGGTAACAAGCCCGTTGCACGCGATCCAAAGGTCTTGGAGGACGAGGTGACGGTCATCTATCGCCCCAACCTTAAGTCGACGGGCGGACATCCACCGGCGTTGCCGCGACGCGAACGGCCTCAAGCATCACCAGAGACGCCGTGGGAAGCTGCTGCTCAGAACACGGATGAGGTCGTCACGAGTGCTCCACGCGTGGCCGCGGGAGATGACGCCCCTGCTCCGACCGCGCCAGCTGTAGCGAGCACCGCAAGCGTTGTCTCTGCTCCTGGATTCCCAATCCCCAGTGCTGTTCCGCGCAAGGTCGAAGGTGGCTCGCCCCGTGCTGCGGGGCCGAGTGCCAAACCGAGTCCCATCAAGAGCTCCCCTCCACCGAAGCCGGTCGAGACACCCACTTCGACCGTGACGCACACGGAAGCCTCCTCGAACGTCCACACGCAGCTCATCAACGACGCGGAATTCCTAGCGATGCAGCGTCGGCTGCCCAAGTGGGCAGTCCCCGTCGCGGTTGCCGGCGCGGTGGTACTCATCGGTTTGCTGATCTGGGCGTTTAGTTCCGGCGAGGAGCAGCCGACAGTTACGGTTACGCCGGTGGTGCCCGTGGCACCAAGTGTTACAGAGAAGCCAATCGAGACGCCTCGGCAAGCTGAGGCACGTGCCCCCGCGGTGCCCACGAGTGCCCCGACGCCCACACCTGGTAATAGCAACGAGAAAGACTTTGCTCGTTTGTTTGCCCAGAGTGTGGCTAAGGCGACCGGAAGATTCGACGCCAAGGCCGCGGAACGCATCGCAACCAGCGCCGTCGACGCGGCGGCACGCTGCCGCCACGCACCGGAGCCCGCAGGGCAAGCGCGGGCTGTCGTCACTTTCGCTACCTCTGGCCAAGTGCTCAGCGTCCAGATGGGAGCGCCCTACATCAACAATTCTCCGACGGGTAAGTGTATAGAAACGGCGCTGAGCACAATCAAGTTGCCGCCCTTTCAGGGCCAACCGGGGCGGTTGTCACTCACAGTTGCTATTCGTTAGGCGCGTCTGCGGCGCATCGTAGAAGAGTACTGCAGACTCGGCACCCTCGATGAGGCGCTTGGGGTACGTGGACGTGGGTGTGTTCGATCCGCACAAAGCACAAACAAAATTCTTCAAACTAACAGCTTACTGCGGTGGCACGAACCGACAAAAAGGCGTTAGCTTGTGGGTGGCAGCGTGCTCGCCGATAGCCGGTGCATGCCACGGAGCGTCGAGGACAAAAACATGGTTGAGCAACCGAGTACCGCGATCCAGTTCGATTCCAAGCTTACCGATGGTCGTCAGCGATTTCTCGCCTTTGCAATCGAGCACGCCCTGTTATCGGGGCGTCGCAGCGCACACGATTTCATTCGCCACTTTCCCCCTGAGCTGATTATGGAGGGCATGGCTGAGCACCCGGAGCTGCGCGCCGAGATCTTGGCGCAGACGACCGGACTCAAGTTCAAGATTGCAGCGAAGAAGGCTTGGCAATCGGCAGCAGATGACCTTCGAATTGCACTGACCGAAGGCGAAACCAAACCAGAAATCGTCATGTCCGTGTTTGCCCCGGATGATCGAGTTCGCTACCTCGACGCGCGCCGGTTGTGGCTGTTTCTCTCCGAAGGTGAGTTCTGGAATGTCGCGCCGAAGAAGGCAGAAGAGCATCGCATTGCCAAACAGCACATTGCCTTCTTGCTGGATCGAGCCCTGATCGACAACCTGGTCACCCATCGCGCGGTCATCGAAGGCATCACCGTCGCGGAGCTCGCGACTCGCCTGCCAAAGGCCGAGCTCGGAAAGATCATCGAGGGCGCGTTGGCTGCCGGCCAGAAGCGCTCTCCGTTTACCGAAGTGGAGCTCTGGTCAGCGCTCACGGCGCAGGTGCTCGTCGAATACGTGCCGCTGTCCCACCTCTGGCACCAGGTGCTTCTGCCCAAGGTGGCAGAGACCCATGGCTACGTCGCGGAATCGCCCACCGTGCCACCCAACTCGCCGGAAAAGCCGGAAACTTGGGTCGAAATTCCTGACGAGCCGCACAGCACCACCGGAGAGGTCATCTCCGAGGACGACTTCGCGTAGCCGCTCGACACTGGAAGCGGGCATCGTCATGCGCACAGGTTGAAGATGGCTGAGCCGTTGAACATTCGAGCGGTACGCCCGTATCGCAACGAAACCGAGTTCCTCGACGCTGAGGCGTGGTCCGTCGCCGCACGCAGCATCCTGTTGATCGGTGCCGAACCGGTGCCCCCGGGCACGCCCGTGCGATGTGAATTGCGTCTCCAAGGCGGCTCGGCACTCATCATTGCAGAGGGAACCGCGGTCAAGTATGCGGAAGCGACTCAGACCCGCCCCGCAGGCTTGGTCGTCCGATACAAGCGCATGTCGTCGGCATCCAGCGACTTCGTTAAGCGCGCCGTAGCTCACGCGGCAAACCATGCCGGATCGTCGCCTGTCGCCGCGTCGAGCCCCAGCGCAGCTTCGCTACCTCCCATTCCCACGCGCCGAACCTCAAGCCTGCCGCCAAAAACCACTTCGCGGCACTCCACTCGACCACCCGGCTCTACCGGCGGTAGTCATCCGGCACCGAAACCCGCGGCGGAGCTTCGAGCTTCGACGCCTCCGACGGGTGCGCGTCATTCCACGACGCCTCCGACGGGTGCGCGTCATTCCACGAAGCCTCCGACGGGTGCGCATCATTCCACGAGGCCTCCGACGAGAGCGCATCATGCAACGAAGCCTCCGCC
>JBLNFG010000286.1:0-5118 GCA_050263495.1 Myxococcales bacterium
GGCAAGAGCTGAGGTTGCCTTCTCCAGGGCGCCCCTAAAGCGGAGCGGCGCGAAACAGGCGCTCGTGGCACGCTGCACGCGTGAGTCCGCAAGCACGGTTTCGAATCCGCATTGGAGTAATTCTGGCTGCAGTGTTTGGTGCGCCGTTCGCGTGTGACCGAGACGACCCCTTCTACTACTGCAATTCCCCCGACTGCTTCTGTGCGCCCGGAGCACGATGCATCTTCGAGTGCCAAGCCCCCCCTTGCACCGTCAGCTGCGAAGAGAACAATGCGTTTTGCATGGCTGACTGTGCCAACGGCGCGTGCAACTGCGGCCCCCGAAGCACGTGTAGCTTTGACTGCAAAGCACCCCCTTGTCACGTGACATGCAGTCCAGGCAGCGCTTGCGCCGGCACCTGCGCCAATGGAACGTGTACGTGCGAGCTGGGCGCCGCCTGCAACTTCTACTGCGATGCTGGCCCCTGCCACGTAGAGTGTGAAGGCAAGAATTCAAGCTGCAGTGGCGTGTGTGCCAACGGGACCTGTCATTGCGGCGCGGGAAGCAGCTGCAACTTTCAATGTAGCGATCGCAACTGCAAGGTCGAATGCGCGGCGGGTGCAAGCTGTTTGCTCGAGTGCCCCGAGGGCAACGCGGGAAATGGTTGCGCCTTCACCGAGTGCAGTGCGCCCACGGTCTGCCCCGACGGACTTGCCGTCGCCTGTAACGCGCCATGCCCTAAACGCTAATTTAGGTCACGTCGCACTGCCACCCGAGTTTCACAATGCAGTGAACGCGCAAGCGCTTGAGCTATCTGGAGCTCGGTTGACCGAAAATGGCGTCAGCTCGTCGGCTTGATCCGGATGAGCGTCGCGTTGCCACTCACGCCTTCATTGACGATCACGAGTTCGTGATTGGGCAGGAAAGTGATCCCTTCGGGTTGCGGATAGAGTTCATGCTCCAACGGCTGCTGCGAGACTAGCTCACCCTTGCGGGTGAATACCGCCCAATTATGCGCTACCGCAGAGATGACGAAGTACTGCCCCGTCTTCGGGTGGACTGTCACCGATGACGGCAGCACCCGCTTGCGCCCGCGCTTGGTTTCTCGAACCTTCTCGCGACCGTCGAGAACGTCACTCAAATCAAGCAATACGCTTGGACTCGTATCTGCACGGCGCGTCTTGAGATCGTAACCAAACAGCCCTTGAGCGCGCCGCTCCTCGTCGCTCTTACCGAGACGGTTCTTCGGCGAGACGAGTAACCTCGACGCGAACGGATCGTAGCAGAGGCCTTCGTTGTCCCGCGTCGGCATACGCAAGTCGGTGGAGCTCAGCTTGGGCGCGCCGGACGCAAAGCCCGCAATTTCGAACAAGATACCGTCGCTCCGCAGCACGAACAGCGCATCCTCGACCCGAGTAATGCCTTCATAGTCGCCGGGGTCACCGAACGGGATCTGCGTCTTGATGCGCCGCTCCGCTAGGTCGTAGATGAATACGCTACCTTCTTCGTCTTGCGCGCACGCGACCTCGGTATCCGAGATATCGGTGAGCCCAGAGACCTCCTTCAGCACCTTGGGTAGCTCCTGCCGATCACTCGGCATCGACAACGCGTAGCCTTCGAGCAGAGGAACATTCACTTCCGTTGGTTGTGCATTCGCTCCCTCGGCCGCACCTTCGAGGAGTTGCTCACGCTCGGACCCCGCAGAAGCGGAACCCGATGGCGTAGGATTGCCAGCCCGCACACAGCGTGGGGGTTGCTTGATGCAACACACACCCCATTCTTCGCAATCACTGCCGAGCCCGAGCGACACGTCCTTGCCTGGAGTCACACAATGCACGCGTTCGGCAATGGCTCGAAGTGGGCGAGTTGCCCAACGTGCGACCCACAACCCAAGCCATCCACCAGCCGCGGCCCCGGTAGCGCAGGCGGCCAGCGCTGCGAATAGGTAAAGCCAGCGCAAACGCGGTATGTCGCTCGGTTGAGACGCTACGAGCGTCCATGCACCGTAACGGATGGAGCACGAGCGGGTCCGGACACCGAGCATCCCTTGTGTTTCGCATTGGCCCACGTTGGGCGTGCGTGCCGCGCCCAGCCCGGCGATTTTCGTCTTGCCGCGAAATACGGCGAGCGAGATCCCACTCGGCGCGATCTCGCGATTCTCGTCTGCCAACTCGCGCTCGAGCAAATCGGCACGGCGCTCTGGCGGATCTTCATCGAGCTCGCCGGCTAGCTCGCACCCGCAAGACAGCGCCCATGCTGGGCGCACAATGAAGCATCCCCCCGTTTCTTGCGAACGAGGGGATGTTACTCGACAGAGTGTTGGCGACGTTGGCGGCCCTTGGCGCGTTCCTATTGCGCCTATGGGCAACCCGTTACTTCAACACCGTTTCCATATCCCAATCGACCCACATGGTTTTCCATTCGGCGACCGGTTGTTGAACGCCATTGGACATGATTTCCATGACGTCTGTCTTGGCAGTGGTGCTACCTTCGAAGGCTCGCTTGAAGAACTCGCCGGCAAGGGAGGTTGCCTCAGCCGGATTGCCGCAGTGGTTTGCGCTGTACATGTGGAAACCCATACGTTCTGGAACACCGAGCGCCTTCCATACCGGCTTGGCTGCCCATGAGGAGAGCGCTTCACAGGTTCCACCCAGGTGGCACCACGAGTTCTTGCCGTTGGCGTTCGAGAAGTGCAGCAAGTATCGTGGAGCGATCGTCGCCAGAAGCAAATGGGTGTCGAACGGTAGTGTGTTTACCTTGGCGGGTGCCGACACGAGCCATTGAGCCGCGTTGGTGATCCAGGGTCCGCAGATCCCGTTGCTTTCCAGGTTGTCGATACTCTGAGGCGCGGCGTCTGCACACTGCCAAACCGACTTACCGGCACCGTGCCTGAACCACTCTGCCTGGCGCAAGTTGGCTGCACCACCACCGCCCGATTCCACGATCACAACGAGCGGTGCACGACTGAAGACGCCCGCGAGGTAGGCGCCCTTTCCACAGCCGGAACATCCCGATACCATCACCTTGGTCGGATCATGTCCGCTGGTTGGGTTCTGTTCCAACACATCCAACACGCGGTCGATCATCCACCCGTTCGCGATGTTGGGGTTTACGTTGCCAGAAAATCCATACAGCGACTTGATCTTGCCTTCAAACCCAGTTCCAAAGGATAGCTTCTTGTGGCTCGAGGGGAAGATTCCGCCCGACAATTCAAGGGCAATCGCACTGCCGGAGCCACTGATGCTTGCGGAGAAGGTCTCTGACTTTGAACCAACCTTGACGGTGATTGACACCGTGCCGCCCGATACGGTGCCGGTCGTGGAATCCGGTTTGGTAGGAACTGGATCGTAAATGTACTTAGCTGCCATCGCCAGGATTTCCTGGCGGCGGCACTCCCACTGTTCCTTGGTCGTGACTTTCGTGCCGTCAAAGAAGGTAAACGGATCGGGGAGCTTATCGTTCTTCGTCAGAGCGCTCGCCTCTGGAAGCTTGGGCAAGTTGCACTTGACGTCCGCGCCGCCGCCGCCCGTCGTGCCACCGGAATTAGGGGTGCTTCCGCCGGAGCTTGGGGTCTTGGTATCGGAAGTGGCCGTCTTGCCACCGGAGCTTGGGGTCTTGGTATCGGAAGTGCCCGCCTTGCCACCCGAGCTCGGCGCCTTGGTATCAGAGGTTGCACCCTTGCCACCGGAGCTAGGGGTCTTGGTGTCCGAGGTAGCGCCCTTGCCACCGGAGCTCGGCGCCTTGCTGTCTGAGGTAGCGCTCTTGCCACCAGAGCTTGGGGCCTTGCTATCCGAGGTGGCGGACTTGCCACCGGAGCTCGGCGCCTTACTGTCCGAGTCAGAGGTGGCGGACTTGCCACCGGAGCTGTTGCTGTTCGCCTTGGCTCCGCCCGTCGCCGGTGAACTGCCGCCCGTGCCTGCGGCTGGCGTGGTAACGTCCGTGCAAGCGGCAAGGGTCGGGATAGACAGGAAAACGAGGGAGGCAGCCAGAAGTCTGGTTCTTTTGGTCATAGGGATCACTGTCACGGTTGGGGATCGCTGAATAACGACCGGGTGGTGATGGAAGAGAGGCGTGCCGCCATACACAGCTGTACCGGGTCTCTATTCCCGGCTGCCGGTTTCCCGATCATGCTGAGAGGGAATCGTGCGCTTCTTGCAGCTCAATCACCTCTTTCCTCTAAGACTGGACGCCCCCTAATCCCGCCCCTTCAATCGCTATGGCGGTCCCTAATCGCCATTGCCGTCCCTCCGACGAAACACCGTGACCTGCTGTGCAAGAAGACCGGAGCTGTCTCGAGCATCAAGAGCATCTGGCGGATCGCTTCGAAGCGTTTCTTGAATGGCTTCGGTCAAAGCGAACAGGTGATTTGTCGCGCCACGCCGCCTCGGGAGCATCCGTCTCCATCTGTATCGCGTCTTGCCCACCGCACGACAGCTCGGATCTTTTTGATATCCGGGCGGCTCAGATTGAGCAGGCAATTGCATCCGGTTGGAACGACCGTGGGTAGTACGCGACGGTCGTTCCACACTCATCCCGTTTTGCGACGGAAGTGGAGCGCCTGCACGCCGGACTTGAACCGCTGCGTCGATAGGAGCTCGAGATGCCGCGCACTCGACAGGCCATGAAACAACGTCGGCCCGCGGCCACTGATGACGGGATGAACGACGATGCGATACTCGTCGATGAGCCCCAACTCCTCGAGCGTAACCGCGAGCTTGGGCGATCCGACGAGGACACCTCGCTCGGTCTTCGCTTTCAGCACCGAGATCGCCTCGCGAAGGTCACCCTCCACCTTGATCGTGTTCTGCCACGGAAAGTCGCTCCGCGAGCCCGACACGACGTACTTCGCCTTCGCCTCAAGCTTCTGTGCCCACTCGCGCATCGCGCGCGGCGCCTTCTCGTCGCGCGCCACCGCAGGCCAAGCTCCCTCCATCAGCTCGTAGGTGTTGCGCCCGAATAGCATCGCCCCGCTCTGATCCATGAGCTGCGTCCAAAAGTCGTGCAGCTCGTCGTCCACGATCCCCTGGTTGTGATCGATACACCCGTCCAAAGTTACGTTGAGACCGAAGGTGAGAAGGCCCATGGGGGATTTTACGAAAGGCGCGTCCAACGCGCAATGCACAATGCCATCGCCGGTGG
>JBLNFG010000287.1:0-8467 GCA_050263495.1 Myxococcales bacterium
GCTCGACGCGGCGATTTGCAGCTGGTGGTAACCGCCACCGGCACGCTCGAGGCAAAGAAGACGGTCGAGATCGGTGCCGAGGTGACGGGCAAGGTCACCCGGGTTGCGGTGGACTACAACGACGTGGTGAAGAAGGGGCAGGAGCTTGCTACGATCGATCCCGAGCAGCTTCGAGCCACGACCCAACAATCGCGCGCAGAACTCTCGGCAGCCCGCGCCACGGTGCTCGAAGCGCGCGCCAGTGCCGAGGAGACGGAACTTGCTGCGGGCCGCGCGGAGCAACAGCACCAGCGTGGGCTCATCTCTTCCCAGCAACTCGAGGCAGCTCGAGCCGCTGCGGCGCGTGCCAAAGCGGCTTTGGCGAGTGCCCAAGCACGCACGGTATTGTCGCAAGCATCGCTCGGCTTGGCATCGACTCGGCTCGAGAAGACCCAAATTATCTCTCCGATTGATGGCATCGTGCTGTCTCGTGCCGTCGAACCGGGCCAAACGGTGACCGCGGGCTTCCAGACGCCGATCTTGTTCAAATTGGCGGAAGATCTCTCGCAGATGCGTCTAGCGGTGGCGATTGACGAAGCCGACATCGGGCGTGTCCGCGAGGGGCTGACGGCAACCTTCACCGTCGATGCATACCCCGATCGTGAATTCAGTTCGCGCGTGGTTTCCGTGCGCTACGAGCCCAAGGTGTCGCAGAACGTCGTTACCTATCAAGCCGTGCTCGAGGTCGATAACAGCGAGCGCTTGCTGCGCCCCGGCATGACGGCGACGGCGAGCGTAGTGTCAGAAACGATCAAGAACGTGGTGTTGGTGCCGAGCGAGGCGTTTCGCTTCACGCCGCCGGAAAAGCCGGGCAAGAAACTGCCACCTCCACCCAAAAACCCGCGCGAGCGTCGCGTGTTCGTTCTTAACCAGGGGCAGCCGGTCCCGGTCGTCGTCAAGGTTGGGCAAAGCGACGGGTCTGTCAGCGTGATCGAGTCGGACAACCTTGCACCCGGCACCAAGGTTATCCTCGACCTGGCCGAGGTACCATGAGCTCCGGTGAGGCAGCCTCAGCCCCACCCTTGGTCGAACTCGCGGATATTGACAAGATCTATGGGCATGGTGAATCCGAGGTACGTGCACTCGACGGAGTGACGCTCGAGATTCGCAAGGGCGAGTTTCTGGCGGTAATGGGCGCGAGCGGTTCGGGCAAATCAACTTGCATGAACGTGTTGGGCTTTCTCGATCGCCCGACGAATGGTTACTACTATTTCCGTGGAGTCGATACCGGGCCGCTCACCCTCGATGAGTTAGCTCTGCTGCGCCAACGCTTTCTAGGGTTCGTGTTTCAGGGGTTCAACTTGCTGGCGCGCACCACGGCGGTTGACAACGTGGAATTGCCGCTCGTCTACCGTGGCGTCCCGCTGCGTCAGCGTCGGGAACGCGCGCGACGTGCGTTGGCCCGCGTCGGACTTTCCGGACGCGAACACCATACGCCCGCTGAGCTTTCCGGCGGTCAACAACAACGCGTCGCAATAGCTCGAGCGATTGTGACCGAACCTTCGCTGGTTCTTGCCGACGAACCGACAGGTAACCTCGATTCGCACACGAAAGGGGAGATCATGCGATTGCTGGTCGAACTGAATCGAGAGCAGGGGATTACCGTGGTGATGGTGACCCACGAAACGGACATGGCTGAGTACGCCAGTCGAATCGTCTGGTTCAAGGACGGCAAGATCGATCGCGATCACAGCACAGGGTCGCCGTCATGATGATCTTCCGCAGTATCGGCATGGCCTTGAGCGAGGTGCGCCGCAATACACTGCGCAGCGCCCTCACGATGCTCGGAATCGTGATCGGCGTTGCTGCGGTGATTGCGATGGTCACCCTGGGTCAGGGTGCGACCGATCGAGTGACCGCGGACATTGCCGGCATGGGACAGAATCTGCTGATCGTGACCCCTGGCAGCGAGCGTCGCGGTCCGGTGGATACGACCGCACCGTTGTTCACGCTCGACGACGCGCGAGCGCTCGAAGAGATCCCGTTGTTGACGGCGGTCGCGTCGGCCTCAACCAAACCCATCCTCGCGGTGAACGGGAATGCAAACGCAAACACGACCGCCCACGGTTCGACGAACGCCTACTTTACGATTCGCGGCTACGAGATCAATGCCGGTCGACTGTTCTCGGACGCGGAACTGTCGGGTGGCACCGCCGCGTGCATCATCGGAGAGACGGTACGAAAGAACTTGTTTGGCGGCGCGAGTGCCCTGTCTGCCACGATACGCGTGCAAAACATTCCCTGTCGCGTCGTAGGTACGCTCAAACCGAAGGGCCCCTCGACGTTTGGACAAGATCAAGACGACTTCCTGGTGATGCCGTTGCGCAGTTTTCAGCGCAGGCTGCTCGGGCGCACGGACGTCAATATGATCTTCGCGCAAGTGTCCAAGGCGGAGGACATTCATCGGGCGCGTCGTCGTGTCGAGGCCGTGCTGCGTGAGCGCCGCCGTATCTTGATCGGTCAGCGCGATGACTTTGCCGTGCGCGACATGAAAGAGGTGATCAAGACCGTATCGAGCGTGCTCGGGATCCTGACCACCCTACTCGGCTCGATTGCCGCCGTAAGTCTGCTGGTCGGTGGCATCGGGATCATGAATATCATGTTGGTGAGTGTGACCGAGCGCACGCGAGAGATCGGCATCCGATTAGCGATTGGAGCTCGTACCCGCGACGTGCTTTGGCAATTCATGATTGAGGCCGTCGCGCTGTCTCTCCTTGGAGGCAGCATTGGGGTGCTTCTCGGCTTAGGCGGATCGTATTTGGCGGCTCGCGGTTTGGGACTGCCGTTTCGAATCTTGCCCGGCATTCTGCTGCTCGCGTTTGCCTTCTCCGCGATCGTCGGAGTGCTATTCGGATTTCTACCAGCACGTAAGGCCGCACGGATGAACCCAATCGAAGCGCTACGCCATGAATAGAGATATTGCATACTCAGGGAGAGGCTCAGCTCGCTTCCGAAGTCTGAGCCAGGGCTTGCTGTTTGGTTTTTGTTTGTTCGGCGCGACCACAGCGCGAGCGCAAACGTCGGGAGTCGTGTCAGCAACGCCGAGTGCCCCGTCGCGAGCGCAGACGTCGGGAGTCGTATCAGCAACGCCGAGTCAAGTGACGGCAAGTGAGGCGACAGCACCGAACGCCGCGGTGCAAAAGCTTGCTCCGCTCGAAGCCGTCGCCGCGGCGGCAAAACACAATCCGGAGCTAGCAGCGGCCTTGGCCGATTTGCGCAGTATCAAGTCCGTGGTCGAGGGTGAAGAACATCGCTATGCCACGGTGTGGGGCATCGAAGCGGGTGTTACACGCACCAAGAACCCGTCGCTCGGTCCAAGCGGAACGATGATCCCGCAGACCGACGAGGTGGCAGTATCAACCGATCTTCGGCGCCGCTTCTCTACGGGAGGCAATGTTGGCTTAACCGTGGCTGGCAAGCGTTTCAGCACGCGTACGTATTTCGGTTTACCGCCGGTCCCGTTCAAGTTTGGTCCAGCTTACGGCGCCAGCGTCAAGCTTGACGCAACTCAACCGTTATTGCGTGGTTGTGAGAATGACATCTGTGAAGCGAATCTCAGGCAGGCGCGGATCCAAGCCGAGCAAAGTGCGGCTACGTATCACCGGATTACTTCCGACGGCTTGGCGGCGGTGCTGCGCGCCTATTGGGAGTCAGCCTATGCGGAAAGTGCCCTCGAGATCCAGCGCGAGGCGCTCCGTTTGGCAGTGCAACAGCGAGACGAGGCCAAGGCTCGGATCGACACCGGCGCGCTCGCTCCTACGGAATTGAACTCGTTCGACACCCGTGTGGCTCAGCTCGAATCCGACAACAGTGACGCTGAGACGGAGTTGGAGCGTCGACTGATTGAGCTCGAGCGTTTGAGCGCCGTCGACGCACACAGCGTGAGTCTCGATGCACCTCCAGAGCAGGCGAGTACCGAGGTGCTCTCTCTGGCTGAGTTGAGACAGGCTGCTCGCTCGCGGTCTCCATCGCTCAAGGAGCTGGTTGCTGCAGTGAAGCTCGCAGAGTCCAGGGCCGCGATTGCTGGAGATGCGTTGCGACCGGCGCTCGACGTCAATGCTTACGTCCAAGCCCAGGGTTTAGGCAATCGCGAAGTTACTCCAGCGCTCGAGCAAGTCGGGGAATTATCGGCCTTGAGTGCTCACGTCGGGTTACGTTACGAGATGTCGGTAGACTCGACGCAGCGCCGGATGCAAAGCGCGCAGGCGCGCTACGACGTCGCGGCCGCCAAGAAGCGCGTCGAGGCTGCCGAACGTCAACTTGATGCCAACCTGCAAAAGAGCTACACGGAGAGCCGTGCCTCGCGGCGTCGCGTCGAACTTGCCGCACGCTCGGTGGAATTCGCAGAACGGCAGCATCAGTCAGAGCGGGCCCTGTTCGAGACCGGCAGCTCCACGTCGATCCGCGTGCGCGAAGCCGAAGAACAGGTGCGGAG
The DNA here is from genome assembly GCA_050263495.1 of Myxococcales bacterium. Classification (GTDB taxonomy): domain Bacteria; phylum Myxococcota_A; class Polyangia; order Polyangiales; family Polyangiaceae; genus FEN-1139. The sequence goes on from JBLNFG010000287.1 coordinate 4,475, forward strand.
CAGTCGACTCAGGTTACTCCGCGCTCGGGTCGACGCCGTGGCGACCGAGATTGAGATCGATCGCATCACCGGTCGTCTGGGTGACGCTTATCTCGACCAAATTGCGCAAGCGCAGTAAGGCACAACGGGCGCTGACTACCCTAGTCGGTTGGCTGCCGATTGGCGATCTGCGGAGCCGATAGGTTCGAGTCGGCCGTGTACGCTCGCCAATTCCCAAAAAAAAGACCCGCGCCAGACTTGCCACGGACCACCCCTTCGGCGTTATCCTTACGGCTGCCCGGCGTCTTCAGCCGGAAACACTACCGGCAACCCAGCAGAGGAGCGATCCAGCATGCCCAAGGGACAAGAAAAGCCACAGAAGACTCTGAACAAGCCCAAGCTCACGATTAAGGAAAAGAAGCAGAAGAAGAAGGAAAAGGCTGCGACCAAGCAGTCGTCGTCCACCTGACCGTCGTGAGTTTACGGCCCTGAGGTTGAGACCTTAGGAGGCACCACCCCGCGTGGAAGGTTCAAGCGACGGAACCTTCCACGTCGTGCATTTCGTCCATTAGCGACTTCGCCTGGGCTCCGTCCCAGCTCGGATGCTCGGAGTGGGTCGCGGCGGGACGGCGCTGACGGTGCGGCGTCAGCTGCTGCCTGGGGCAGCTCCGCTGTCTTGGGCCCGGATGTAGGGTGTTTGCCTCGATCGCGGTCCAACCCGCACGAGTCCTGCCCGTGGAAGCCAACCAGCGACGTGCTACGCCCAGTTCCCAACGAAAGAGCGGCGTATGCAAGAACTGAAGCTTCGTTATGGCTGTAACCCTCACCAAGCGCCTGCGCGGGTATTCGTCAACAGCGGAGACTTGCCGCTGCGCGTGCTGGGCGGGGCTCCGGGCTACATCAATCTACTGGATGCTCTGAATGCCTGGCAGCTCGTGCGTGAATTGCGCAGAGCTCTCTCGATGCCAGCCGCGGCCTCATTCAAGCATGTGAGTCCAGCGGGTGCTGCCGTTGGTGTGCCGATGAGCGAAGCTACGGCGCGCGCCTCATTCGTGGATGATTTGGTCTTGAGTCCCCTAGCCACGGCGTATGCTCGTGCTCGCGGCGCGGATCGGCTCTGTTCCTTCGGCGATTGGGCGGCCCTGAGCGATGTCGTCGATGTCCCGACCGCGAACATTCTCAAGCGCGAGGTTTCGGACGGCGTCATTGCGCCCGGATATGAGCCAGCGGCGCTCGAGGTTCTAAAGTCGAAGCGTGGCGGTTCGTACTGCGTGATCGAAATCGATCCCAAGTTCGAAGCGCCGGAAAACGAATATCGAGAGATCTTTGGAATCGGGTTCGAACAGCGCCGCAATCAGGTCGTTCCAGGGCCGGAGCATCTAGCGAAGGTGGTGACGGCAAACAAGACCATCCCTGAGTCCGCCAAGCGCGATCTCCTGCTTGCCCTCATCACGCTCAAGTACACACAGAGCAATTCCGTTTGCTACGCCTACGACGGACAGGCAATTGGGATTGGCGCTGGGCAACAATCACGGATCCACTGCACGCGCCTCGCTGGCAACAAGGCTGATCGTTGGTTCCTGCGCCAGCATCCAAGCGCACTGAATCTGCCCTTCAAGCCGGAACTCGGTCGCCCCGAGCGTAACAACGCGATCGATCTCTATCTCGAAGACAACCTCTCTGCCGCAGAAGAAAAGGCTTGGCTCGAGTGCTTCTCGTCTGCGCCAGTGCGCTTGACGGTCGACGAAAAGCGCGCGTGGTTGTCGAAGCAGAAGGGCGTCAGCCTCGCTTCGGACGCGTTTTTCCCATTCCGTGACAACATCGACCGCGCCTCGCAGAGTGGTGTTAGCTACATCTCGCAACCCGGCGGATCGGTGCGTGACGACATTGTCGTGACCGCTGCCGACGAATACGGCATGGTCATGGCTCTGTCTGGCTTGCGGCTGTTCCACCACTGACGCCCGAGCTTGACGTTCGCGGAGAGAGCGGGACGTGACGCATCCCGCTCGATGTCCGACGAGCTTCTCCCCGGCGTTGATCCAACGACAGCACGCTCGTAACGCACTGCCCAACGACAGCCGTCGACCCAACGACAGCCGTCGACCCCCAGCCGTCGACCCAACGACAGCCGTCGACCCAACGACAGCCGTCGACCCAACGACAGCTGCGGGGGACGTTAAATAGCGCGCGGCGTAGACCCGAAGGTACTACGCCGCGTGTTCGTTAGCTGCGAGTCGTGGTGCGGATCAGCTTTGCCAGTCGCGCCGCACGAAGCGCTGCCCTGCGGGGCGCCAATCCTGCGTCTTAGGCTGCTGTGCCGCGCCGTGCCAACTCCACGGGCGTGACTCCGACGCTGACGCGTGCGCGGCTGGGGCGGGCCCAGCCGGAGCCTTGCGTCCCGTTATCGCCTTACCATTGCCGTTCTTTTTCGGAAACGGCGCGTGCTTTGGGGGCGCTATATGGTTCGGTGATTTTGCGGCGCGTGGAGCAAACCCGGCACCTGGCGAGTTGCCTGGCGCGGATCTGGCTGGTGCGAAACGAGCCGGTCGCGACGAATCGCGATCGCCTCTCATGGACGTGGGGCGTTCGGTTCTTGGGGCATGATTGCGCATGCCTTGGTCCGGCGCTCCTTGTGCTCGCTCGACGCGGGGGGATGGTGCGCGCGTCGAGGCACCATCGGTCAGAGTCGGATCGCGCGTGAGCTCGAACCTCTTCTGAATCAGCCGCTCGATCCGCTTCAGACAATCGTGCTCTTCGTGGCTGCAGAGCGAGATCGCCTCTCCACTAGCTCCCGCGCGTGCCGTTCTCCCAATTCGATGAACGTAATTGTCCGCGTCCATCGGAAGATCGAAGTTGATCACATGCGAGATGTCGTCGACGTGGATCCCTCGTGCTGCAAGATCGGTCGCGACCAAGATCGGTAACGATCCATCGCGAAATGCAGCCAGCGTGCGCTCGCGATTCGATTGCGATTTACCGCCGTGGATCGCCTCGGCGTCGAGCGATGCACCTTTTAGATGCCGCGCCACGCGATCCGCGCCGTGCTTGGTGCGCGTAAACACCAATGCCCGGGAGAACGCCGTGCGATTCAAGAGCCGTTCGAGCGCTTGACGTTTGAGCGCCGGATCAACCAAAAAAAACTTCTGGTCAATGTTCACGGGCGTGGATGCGACCGTGTCCGCCGCAATCTCCTTGGGATTGCGCAACAGATCACGTGCTAGTTGCCGCAATTCCTTGGGTAACGTCGCAGAGAACATCAGGGTCTGTCGTTGTGCCGGGATCAGGCGACTGATACGGCGCACGGCGGGTAAGAAACCCTGATCCAGCATCCGATCGACCTCGTCCAGGATCAACACTTCAACCTGTGAGAGATCGGCAATGCGTTGCGAAATCAAATCCTCGAGTCGCCCCGGGGTAGCGATCAAGACGTCGACACCACGTCGCAGATCGCGAGCCTGCGCGGACTGCCCAACACCACCGAAGATGACGGTATGACTGACGGCGCAACCCTGTCCGTAAGCCGCCATGCTTTCACCAATCTGAGCTGCAAGCTCGCGAGTTGGCGTCAGCACTAGCGCGCGCACCTTGTTAGAGCGCCGGCCGCGACCATCATCGAAGCGCTGAATCAGCGGCAAACAGAAGGCAGCGGTCTTGCCTGTGCCCGTTTGAGCACAGCCGATCACGTCATTCCCTGCCAATGCAAGCGGAATGGCCTTCTGTTGAATCGGTGTGGGCACCGCGTGACCGAGTCGCCGAAGCGACTCGAGCAACGCGGTTTTCAGCCCAAATTCCGGGAAACCGGGTGGGTCCGATTCGAGCCCACCCGGAACCCTAAAGTCATTCACCAACGATCCCCATCATCACGTCGACCGCGGCCACCGCCGCCGAATCCACCACGGCCACCGCCGCCGCTGCGACCGCCACCGCCGCCGCCACCACCGTAGCCGCCGCCGCCGCCGCCGCCGCATCCACCGCGACCGCCGCCGCCGCCGCCGCCGCCGCCGAGTCCACCAC
>JBLNFG010000288.1:0-4501 GCA_050263495.1 Myxococcales bacterium
GAGGCGGCCGTGCGGCCTAGGTGCCCCAGCACCGGGCATCCGTGCCTCATCGGACCGATTCTGAGGCAAATATTGCCAGGAAATGCCGTATTTGCGCGCACTCGTTGCGGGACACAAACTCCTGACGCAATACTTGCGCCGGAACAACATGACCCAAACAGCCTTTGTTCGCTCTCGATGTGTTGACGACGCCAGCCGCTCGTCTTTACCGAGGAGGGCAGAGTCGTGACTACTCGTGGACGCATCCTCGTCGTCGACGACGAATCGAACGCGAGAAACGCGTTGGCGGAAATCCTGCGGGAAGAAGGTTACGCTTGCGAAACTGCGGCGGACGGCTTCAAGGGCTTGGGAAGGCTTGCGGAATTCGAGCCTGATCTGCTGCTCACCGATCTGAAAATGCCAGGCATGGACGGCGTGGAATTGTTGCGTCGCGTACGTGAGATCCTGCCTGGACTCCCCGTCATCGTGATGACGGCCTTTGGTGCCGTCGACACCGCCGTGGAAGCGATGCGTGGTGGCGCTGTCGACTACCTGACGAAGCCGATCCGTACGGATGAACTGTTACGAATCGCAGAGCGAGCGTTGAATGAGCACCGGTTACGGGTCGAGGCTCAGGAGCTGCGTGAGCGGCTGCACGAGCGCTTCCGTTTTGACAATGTCATTGGTTCGTCGCCGCCGATGCAGCAGGTGTTGAAAGTCATAGCGCAGGTCGCGCCAAGTCGAGCAACGGTACTCCTGTCCGGTGAGTCGGGGACCGGAAAGGAATTGATTGCTGCGGCGATTCACCATCGATCGACTCGAGCTTCTGGACCTTTCGTCAAATTGCACTGCGCAGCACTGGCCGAGAGCCTCTTGGAGAGTGAACTCTTTGGGCACGAGAAGGGGTCGTTTACCGGAGCCGAACGACGGCGCGAAGGTCGGTTTGAGCAAGCCAACGGTGGAACCCTGTTTCTCGACGAGATCGGCGATATAGCGCCGTCCGTGCAGGTGAAGCTGCTACGCGTGCTTCAGGAACACGAATTCGAGCGAGTTGGCGGCAACCAAACCATTCATGTCGACACGCGACTGATCGCGGCAACGAACCGTGATCTGAAGGCAATGGTGGCCGACGGACGTTTCCGCGAGGACCTCTACTACCGACTCAACGTGATCAACGTGAGTCTGCCCTCGCTGCGCGATCGGCGTTCCGACATCCCTGCGCTCGCCATGCACTTCCTGGCGCGCTTTGCGAAAGAGAACGGCAAGACGGTCGATCGAATCTCGGAAGCCGCCTTGAGTCGACTCGTTTCGTATGCATGGCCAGGCAACGTTCGAGAGCTGGAGAATGTGATCGAACGAGCCGTCGTGTTGGCGGACGAGGGCAGCATCGAGCCAAGTCATTTGCCACCGGAGGTGGTTCCAAGCCCGTCAACGGGCGTGCCGCGCATCCCCGGAGCCTCAATGACCGACATTGAACGGTATGCAATCTTGACGACGCTAGAGGCTCAAGGCGGCTCGACGAGTAAGGCCGCGGATGTGCTCGGAATCAGCGTCCGTAAGATCCAATATAAGCTGCAGGAATACGGCGCAGCCCCGAAGAGCGGTGTTCCCGCCGTAGGCAATCGGCAGAATTCCGGATAGCATATCGGGCTCGCCGGAACAGTTCCGATGAGCCAACCGCATTCCGTACCGATCCCGAAGCAGGCTAAGATTCACGATTTTCGACGTCGTTGGGTCGTGCCTGTCTTGTTGCTGACCGGCGTAGCACTGTCTTTGTTCTTTGGGTCCTACTGCGTCGACCATCTACTCAATGGCGGGTCGATGCAGGCCGGGTTGGGGCCGTTGAGGCATTTCTGGAGATTCGACGCCCAGTCGATCACCGACGCCGTCTCGTCCTTGGCCGGCATGATCGCAGCAGTCTTCGGCATCGTTATCACGGTGGTCAGCATTGTCCTGCAACTCTCAGCGAATCGCTACGCGGGAGTGACGCGGATGTTCCTGCGCGATCCCGTCAATCTCGGTGTGATGGCTTACTACGTCATTACCTGCGTGTCTGCGATTTGGACCAGCGTGTCAATCCAGAGAGATTTCGTCCCGAAGACGGTATTGCTGTGCACGCTCTCCGCAACGAGTTTGGGGCTCGTGCTAATGGTCCCGTATTTTGGTTACGTCTTTTGGTTCTTGGAACCGCAGAACATCATCGAGCGAATTCGTCGGGAGGCACTCGGTGCGGTGCGTCAGGGGACCACCAGCGCGGCCTTGCGTGACGTCGAAGCGGCGCAGGTTCGAGTGATTGCCGCACTGGAGGAATTGACTGACGTCACCAGTAGCTCGATAGGGCACAAGGACAAGGTAATTGCCAGTGCAGCAGTGGATGCGATGAAGGATTTGGCGCTCGGCTACCTGCAGCACAAACCCAAACAGGATTGTCAATGGTTCTTGCTGAGCGAGGCGGCCCGAGCCAATCCTGACTTTGTTGCGATGGAGCTCGAAAGCCTCAAGGATCTTGAATCGCGTCACACCTGGTTCGAGTGGAAGGCGATGCGCCAGTATCTGGGCGTCTTCAATGATGCATTGGGTGCGATGCGCGACATCGACTACTTGGTCGCCATCGATACTCGATACGTAGGTGCCGGGGCGGCAGCGAATCACGACACCGAGTTAGTGCGATTGGTTCTGCACTACATGAATTCGTTTCTGCGCTCGACGCTCAACGTGCGCGATGTTCGAACTGCCTACAACATGCTCAATCAATATCGCATTTTGGTCGAGCACCTGGTTCGGGACGATGCGATGAATGACATGGCGATCGAAGCTGTGGGCTACCTCGAATACTACGGTCGAATGAGCTTTGGACTCGAGTTGCCTTTCGTGACCGAGACAATCGCCTACGATTTTTCCACCTTATGTCAGGTTGCGGCTGATTCGAATGCGCGTTGCGAACGACAGTTGCTCGAACGCTTCTTGCACCTCGACCAGCCGTTGCGTCGAGGGAGTGACGAACCAGCACTGCTCGGGATTCGTAAAGCCCAGGTCAAACTTGCCACGTACTATTTGGCACGTCGCCAGATTGATCGGGCACGCCTGATTTGTGAGGACATGCGGCATGAGCCGAAGGAGCGGTTGACCGTGATCCGTTCGTCGCTGGAAGTGGTCACGAACAAAGACTTTTGGGAGATCATCGACCGCGGCCGCAACTTCGAATACATGCCCGATGCGCAACGTCAAACCCTACCGCAGTTCTTCGCCTGGATTGGCATCGCCTCCACCCTGGACGACGACATCGAGCCGCCGATGCCAAGCTCAGTGGCCCTAGGTGCGGCGCCCTCGGTGCCCGCTCCATTTCGGAGCTAACGTCGCGCGGCTCACAGGGCTAGGGGAACGACGGCGTGCTCCGCTTGGAGCAGATTCTCCAGGTCGACTTCCGCGTAACGTTCGACAATCACATCCGCGGCAGACAGATCCTCGAGTGACAGGGCAGGGTCACGTCGCGCAACGACCTGAGCACCGCTGGCCACGGCCGCTCGAACACCGGAGGGAGAGTCTTCGAACACGATACAATCCGAGGCGCGCACCCCGAGCTCAGCCGCAGCGACGTGGAAAATGTCAGGCGCGGGTTTAGGGTGACCAATGCGCGAGTCATCTCCACACACACAAGCCGAGAACCACCGAAACCATGCATGCCGTTGTGTCTTGAGCTCAAACAGCGTCCGCTCGCTGCTCGTTGCGATGGCAAGCGGTAAGTTGCGGCGGGCAAGAGCTTCCACCAGCGCTGGCGCACCGGCGATAGGCTGAGTGTCTTTGAATAGGCGTTCCAGAATGCAGCGGCGCCGCGCGAGATACTCGCGAGCCGAGATTGGCAAGCCCAGTTCGGCCACGATGGTTTCTGCCCCGTGTTGCGCTGACCCACCCATGATGCGTCGCTTGATCGCCCAAGTGTAGGTTTTGCCGAACTCGGACACTACGGCTTGAGTTGCCGCGGTGTAGAGCGGTTCAGTATCGAGAAGGACACCATCTAGGTCAAAAATAACGGCTTTGGGCGGGGTTGGCATTGGCTCGTGGCGCGACGACTTCGGCTGAGTTAGCGCGGATTCGTTCGTTCCGCTACTTCGAGGAAGTCACGCAACAGCACGTTGCCACGTCGGTCACTCACCGCAACTCGGACCACCCATGGACCCTTGGTTGGTGGCTTTTGCACTCTCGCGCGCATCTCGCCGTCGGAGCGCTGCCACGCCAGCTTGAGTGGTTGGGCATTGATCGTTACTGAGGCTGAGAGTGACTCGACCTCCGGTGAAGGAGTGCCGTCGCCTCGGCGCCCCACTACTCGCACCACCACCGCAGGCCCTGGCCAGGTTGCCCGAGGCGGATCGATGCGGAGCGAAAGATCGAAATCTAACGGCTCCAAGCGGAGTCGAGTCTCGAGTTGGGACGACCTCTCGCGCAGCCTGACGAGTACTGCTTGGCCATCGTGAAGACCGACGCTCTGTGGCCCAGTCAGAAAGAGCGTATTGCCAAGCCCATA
>JBLNFG010000289.1:0-2788 GCA_050263495.1 Myxococcales bacterium
AGTCAGAGTTCCATGGCGCGAGGTGGCTTGGGCAATACGGGGTGGTCGACACCGAATCTACGGAATAATCCCGAGGACACGACGAAGTACGAGATCTCAGCCGTGCTCTATTCGGTGCCGCAACGACGCTCGGTGGTACTCGTTTCAATGACGCATGAAGGCAGCGATCTGGATGAGGCCTTGGGTAAGTTCGCCGTCAAGTTACGTGAAGCGTTGGGGACTCGCACCTGCGTTGGCTGGAACCCGGAGCAAGCGATCGACCCAGCCGTAGTGCGTGGATTAATCGAATCCTCCTTGCCGAGTGTAGAACCCGATCAGGAACAGTGACGTCATGTGCAGTACGCGGTGAAGCCGTGATTGCGCCGAACAAACCAAAAGGGGCATTCTCGGCGCGGGTTTCGGCTCGACCTCAACCGGGGAGTTTGACGCTCCACCAGACCGCAAGCAGCCAGCCAACTCCGGTGATCACCAATGCTGGCGAGGAGAGCAGGAGATCAACCGGGGACCCACCGCCCTTTTTGACGTGCACGATGCGTAAGTAATCAAGTACTCCGAAGAGAACAAATGGTAGCGAGGCGAACTTGCGAGCGTGAATCAGTACGTTGGATTCCAAGGAGTAGAGTGCATATCCGACTACAGTCATCGCTGCAGTAATCGTCATTGCATGATCCAGGAACGGCTCGTTGTAGCCGAGCAGCGAAGGCCGGTGCGAACTGTCCAACCCTTTCGTAATATCCGCTCGACGCTTTGCCAGTGCCAAGAAGATCGCGAGAGCATAGGAACACAACAGCATTGGGTGAGAGGGCGGCACCTCGAGCAGTGCGCACCCAAGCAGCACTCGCAACACGAAACCAGAGGCGAGTAAGAATACGTCGAGCAGCGCTATGTTTTTGGCTCCAAGGCAATACGCCGCATTCACCACGAGATAGACGAGCAGAATCGATAACGCCTGAGTGCTTCCAGAGGCGAACCCGATTCCGATGGACGCCAGGACTAGCACCGCAGCAAAAAGCTTTGCCTGCCACTCGGTGACGCGACCAGAGGCGACTGGACGGTTCCGCTTCTTTTCGTGGGCACGATCGCGTTCGGCGTCGAGCGCATCATTGAACGCATACACCGCTGAGTTTCCAAGGCAAAACGAGAGCAGCCCAAGTCCGAACAGGCTAGGCTTAATCGCGGCCCCACTCGCCAGAGCAAAGGGCACTGGCATTAATACGAAGACGTTCTTCAGCCAGTCTTTGGGACGGGAAAGCTCGATGTAGTCGCGAAGCATCTCTCGTTAGGACTTACTCGATCTTTGACTGGTAATCCGCAAAAAGAGTCAAAAAAGCCTGGGCGTATGCGTGCGCGCGGCTCGTGCTTGCGTTGGATTCAGTCCAGAAATGTCGTTTCGAAATGGGCTTCCTTTCCCGGATGCCGACTCGGACCGCCTGCCGGTCAGAAGTTCCGCTGCCCCAAGGCCCGTAATTGGCATCGTCTGGCCCGCCCAGCGCGGGAAAATGGCGGCGGTGTTGCGTTTGCGATGGGTGCGCGTCGGACTCCCACTGCGCCAGGCGTGCCGATGCACATAAACAGATCCGCGACGGAAGTGAAGAAGTCGCGGCGAGCTCATTCGGTATGGATGGGTGGTGCGGCCATGTACTGTTGGTTGAACGAACGCCGGTTCATCTACGAAGTCGCGGCGAGCTCATTCGGTGCGGATGGATGGCGTGGATGGGTGGTGCGGCCATGTACTGTTGGTTGAACGAACGCCGGTTCATCTACGATGTCGAGGCGGCATCGAGGGCGACACATGATTCATAGCTAGTTTCTCGCGAAACTCGCTGAGGCGACGGGCAAGGGCAAATCGAGCTAATTAGGGCGAGGGGTTGCGTTGCGGCTGGTCCTAAGCACCTATCGATCGCGGACACCGCAACTAGAAATCGCGCTGCTAGAAGCAGCATCTCGCATGACCCTCGTCGCGGAGGGGGCTTCCGCCTCGAGTCGGCAAGTACGCGAGTGGCAAGTACGTGGAGCGAGCACGTGGGTGGACTAAGTCACAATAGGACGGTTACGGTGGGGCATGTGGCTCATATTGCCGCTCGAAGGAAGACGAAAATTGAGCTGTTTCGTGCCAGGTCGGACAGCGAAACAGCGGGCGCGCACCGCGCTGCCAGGCCACGAAGATCCTTACAAATCTCGGCAATTTGCCACGGGTTTCCCGACCGTACGCCAAGCGCCTTTGGCGTTCGCCTTTTGTGCTTCTCAGTCGCTTACGTTGCGACTACCATCCCCAAGCGTGAGGAGTTGCCCATGAGAGAAATGTATACGAGTATCGCTGCTCTGGTTGCCGTGTCCGCGCTGGCCTTTACCGGCTGCAAGAAGGAAGAGGAGACACCACCTCCAAACACGGGGGCGCAGCAGCAATACCAGCAGCAGCCCCAGTACCAGCAACAACCGGGGTACCAGCAGCAACCTGGCGTTGCACAGCCGACGTACCAACAGCAACCCGGTGCTGCACAACCAACGTACCAACAGCAACCTGGCGCTGCACAACCGGCAGCTGCGGCATCTCCTACACCCGCTGCCATCGCCACTCCATGCAAGAGCGATCCGGAGTGCATCGGTGCTAAGTGCAACGTTGCGGCTGGCAAGTGCCAGTATCCGTGCGGGTCCAACAACGATTGCCAGGCAGGATGGGCGTGCAACCTCCAACTGGGGCAGGTCTGCATGCCATCAGGGCAAGTGCCACAGCAGTAAGCTCGAATCAGTAAACCCGCTCCGCGCCTGCTCTGGCTCGTCGTGAGGC
>JBLNFG010000290.1:0-2886 GCA_050263495.1 Myxococcales bacterium
CTACCGCGACTGCGACTGGCGGCACTACCGCGACTGCGACGGGCGGCACTACCGCGACTGCGACTGGCGGCACTACCGCGACTGCGACTGGCGGAACTACCGCGACGGGCGGGACAACTGCGACGGGCGGGACGACCGCCGATCCTATTGAGCTCCCTTATCGCGGCATCAATTTGGCAAGTGCGGAATTCGGTGAGTCAGCAATTCCGGGAACTCACGGTGTCGAGTACGTCTATCCAACTCCGGCGTACGCTCCGGGATATGACGGACCGGCGTATTACGTCTCCAAAGGCATGAATGTGTTCCGCTTACCAATCCTCTGGGAGCGGTTGCAGCGGAGCAAGCAAGCCAGCCTCGACGTGGCGGAGTTGGCGCGGCTCAAGGATACGGTCAGTTATCTGACGGGGCTCGGTGCTGACGTGATCATCGATCCGCACAACTACGCGCGGTACTACGGCGCGATTGTGGGTAGTTCGGAGGTGCCAAACGGGGCCTTGGCGGATCTGTGGACCAGGCTCGCGGGCGAATTCAAGTCGAACTCGCGCGTGATCTTCGGGCTCATGAACGAGCCGAACAGGATGGACACGGACCAATGGGTACGAGCTGCGAACGCGGCAATTGTCGCGATCCGTAACACCGGAGCAACCAATCTGATTCTTGTTCCCGGTAACCGTTGGACCGGCGCGCATTCCTGGATGTCCAGCGACTCGTGGGGGAAGTCGAATGCCGACGCTCTCCAGCAGATTTCCGATCCCTCGAACAATTACGCCGTCGAGGTGCACCAGTATCTGGACGTCGACAATTCGGGGACTCACCCACAGTGCCCGACGGCTGCAGTTGGCGCCGCGAAGCTTGGGGACTTCACGGCTTGGTTACGGCAACACGGCGAGCGAGGTTTCCTTGGTGAGTTTGGCGCTGGGAGCGGGGCCACCTGTCTCGGTGCACTCGACGACTTGTTGTCGTTCGTCGATGCCAATCGCGATGTATGGCTCGGTTGGACTTACTGGGCAGGTGGTCCAATCTGGGGTGACTACTTTACGTCGCTGGAGCCCAAGAACGGCGCGGATCAACCGCAAATGGACGTGCTCGAGAAGCACCTGGGTTCCATCGCGCCGCTACAAGCATTGCCCATGGATCAGACCGGTTGGGTCGATGTGGCGAGCAACAACTGGGGGATCCAGGGGTCGTGGTACTGGTACTCAGATGCATCGACGGGCGGGCAGACGGTACTCAATGGCGCAGTCGTCAATAGTGCACCTTACCAGGCCGCGAAAGGCATGTGTCTGCGCGGCACGAGCCCCGGCGGCGCCCTGGACGATTACGTCACGTGGGGCGCTGGGATTGGCCTGAACGTGAACCAGTTGGTTGGCAGCGAGTCGAGCGCGCCCCTCGCCGCTGGTCCGCGCTGCTATCGGATCACACTCAGTGGCACTTCTCCCGCGGGATTTCGCGCCAAGCTCTTGCCCGTGTTCCCGATGGCGCAAGGTACCGAAGCGCCGGGTATTGAGGTGACATCTGCAGGCGTGTTCGACCTTTGTCGCGAGACGGTGTCACGACCAGGGTGGTGTACTGATCCGACCACTTGCTTCGATGCATCGTCTCTCGCCAACGGCATCGCAGGTATTAACGTCCAAGCCGAAGCCGGCGCCTATGGTGGAACCATCGACTACTGCATCGAACGCGTCGAACCCCACGACTAGGGGACACGTGCTCTTGTCCTTTGGCCGTGTTCTGCGGCAATTCCTCCGAATTCAGGCGGAGCGAATGAATTCTGGGGTCTGTCCGCTCTTACCGGCAAACCCGGACGCCATCGAACCCCCCGGCAGCCGAGAAGGGTTAGTTCAGGGCCCGCTCACGGGCAGCACGTAATGTGCTGACACGCGTCGCTCGAACCCTGTGGCACGTGGGGGTACTGCACCTCAAGGTGGAAGCATTGTGCCTTCGCACTCGCGAAGCGAACGGCAGCCGTGCCTCGTCATTCTTCGCGCGGTAGAGTCTGGTGCCGATGACGCCGGTTCAGACCCGGTATGCTGCCGCAATGCTTAGGTGAAGGAAGACGCTCTTCGAAAGGACAATTTGAACTTGTTGATTGGTAAGGGACCCCGCCAAGTCAGTGAGAACCTGGTCGATCTGCTACTCGAGTGCCACCAACGTATTCGGTCGTTTGCTAAGCTTGCTCGTACCGTTGCCGCGCAGCCCAACTACGCGTCGGATGAAGTAGTGGAAGCATGCCAGGGCATAACTAGGTACTTCTCTGAGGCATTGCCGCTTCACGTCGACGACGAGGAGCAAAGTATTTTGCCTCGCCTCTTCGGCAAGCGTCCAGAGGTCGATGAGGCTCTAGTTCTGATGCAATCTCAGCATCAGAGCCATCAACGGCCTCTCGCGCAGTTGGTGGCCCTCTGCGGCGACTTGGCGCAACCTTCTGCGCGTGCAACCGAGCTCGGCGCGGAACTATGTCCGCTTTCTGAAAGCGTCGAACGAGAACTAATTACGCACCTCGAGCTCGAAGAATCGGTGATCTTTCCCGCGATCACGGCACATTTGTCTGCCGATGAACAGGTCGCAATAGTACGCGAATTGCGGGCGCGCCGACAATCGACGCTACGGCTACCACTCGACCACTGAATCAGCACGTTACAAATTGGGAGCAAGAATGAACGACCCGCTATTACCTCCACCCAGTCGCGAACTCTCTGCCCGACGCCATTCGTTGGCGGCGGAGACGGATCGAGCGTTTCAGGCTTTCTCGAAGCAGGTATTCGCGGATGGGGCGCTCGACGCAAAGACGAAGCAGATTATCGCCGTGGCTGTGGCGCATGTGACGCAGTGCCCGTATTGCATTCAAGCGCACACGAAGTCTGCGATGCGAGCTGGGGCCAGCGC